>JAFDHF010000042.1 GCA_019308905.1 Deltaproteobacteria bacterium | reverse complement strand
AACCTCTGAACGTGGTACCTTCTTCATGGGGTTGGGCCTCCTTTGTTTGTCTTTGTTGCCTGCCAGAGCTTATCGCATCCTGGCTAAGGCTCAACCCCTAAAACCACTTTTACACCAAGTTTAGGACATCACCTCCACTTCTTCATATCAGCTTCCCCTTGCCTCCCAATAACTTACCTCACTAGGCTTTGTAGTGAATCACGGAGGGAAAATCATGAAGCTCCAACACGTCGCACTGGTCTCTCGATCCGAGGAGAGCGCCCAGCGGTTCTACGGCGATCTTCTCGGTCTTGAAAGGACCCGTTCTTTCCACGTTTCGGCCGACCTCTCCAAGGGTCTCTTCGATTCCGAACTCCATTTTGAGGCCTTGACCTATCTGAAGGGAGAGATGCACTTCGAGATCTTTCTCATCGGAGAGGGCCAATGGACACCTCCAAGGTTTCACCACATAGGGCTCGAGGTTGAAGACCTGGAGGGATTCCTGAAAAGGTGCAGGGAGAAGGATGTGCAGGTCATGGAGGTCCCAAAGGGGAACAAGACGGTGACGATGATCAAGGATTTCGATGGAAACCTCTTCGAGATAAGGCAGAAGGCCTGACAGGAGGATGCCTTGCAGTTCGGCCCTTGGGCAGGATCGATGGGCATCTAATCGAAGCTTGACGACCAAAACCCGTAGTGAAAGGAGGAACATATGGTAGAGTTCAACCCTTTTAAGATCGCTCAGCAGCAGCTCGACGGAGCGGCTGAAAGGTTGGGCCTCGATCCGGCCACCCACGAGCTCCTGCGGTGGCCCCAGCGGGAACTCCACGTCACCCTTCCCGTGGAGATGGATGACGGGACGGTTCGGATTTTCCATGGCTATCGTGTCCAATACAACAGCGCAAGAGGACCCACCAAGGGGGGGCTTCGCTGGCATCCCCAGGAGACCATCGATACGGTCCGGGCCCTTGCCGCCTGGATGACCTGGAAGACGGCGGTGGTCGATATCCCCCTCGGCGGGGGAAAGGGCGGGGTCACCTGTAACCCAAAAGAGATGTCCGACCGGGAAAAGCAGCGCCTGGCAAGAGCCTATATCAGGGCCGTGGCGGGTATGCTCTCGGTGACAAAGGACGTGCCCGCCCCGGATGTCTATACCACCCCTCAGATCATGGCATGGATGATGGACGAGTATGAGACGCTGGTCGGCGAGCATCATCCAGGTGTCATCACAGGCAAACCCATTCCGGTCGGAGGATCCGAGGGCCGGGGAGATGCCACGGCCCGGGGCGGGATCTACGTGACCAGGGAAGCGGCAAAGGTCCTCGAGATCGATCTGAAGGACAAGGCCATGGCTGTTCAGGGCTTCGGCAATGCGGGGCAGTATGCCGCCCTTCTCGGCCATGAGATGCTCGGCTTGAGGCTCGTTGCCGCCTCGGATTCCAAGGGGGGGATTTACAACGACAAGGGGCTGAACCCAAGGGAGGTGGTGGAGTACAAGTTGAACAACGGCACCCTCCAGGGATTCCCCGGAGCAGACGCGATCAGCAACGAAGAGCTTCTTGAACTGGAGGTGACCGTCTTGTTCCCCGCGGCCCTGGAGAACGTGATTACCCCGGATAATGCGGACAGGATAAGATGCAGGCTCTCATGCGAACTGGCCAACGGGCCCACCACGCCGGAGGCCGATGAGATTCTCCATCAGAACAACGTCTTTGTTCTCCCTGATTTCCTCGCCAATGCCGGAGGGGTGACGGTCTCCTATTTCGAACAGGTCCAAAACACATACAACTTCTACTGGCCCCTGGAAGAAGTCCAAAGACGGTTGGATGAGAAGATGACAAAGGCCTTCCACGGGGTTTATGAGATGTACAGGCGCGAGAAGGTCAACATGCGGGAGGCCGCATATCTGGTATCTGTGGCCAGGGTGGCAGAGGCCTGCAGACTCCGGGGCTGGGTCTAGGATCGCGGCTGTCTTCACTTTTTGCTGATCCGACGGTAGAATAAATATGGGCAGGCAGTGGACTTGCTGCCTGCCGAGATCTTTCTGGGAGATCAATCCCGAACCGGAAGCCATGGATATCCTGAAGACTTATCGCCTCTTCAGAAAGATGAATCAGTACCCGGACCTGATGGGGGAGATGCACAGCACCTTCATGGAGGTGTTGGAAGATCGGGGGATTATTACTCGAGAGGAGCTGTATGAGCAGGCTCTCAAAGAACTGCAGGCGGACGGGGTTCAAGACACGGAAAACAACCGGCAGGAGTACGTGGAGGCCCTGATCGAGCATTACTTTGCCAACAATTTTAGTCCCCATGAGATCGAGAACTACATCAATCTGGCACGCAAGAGGGACAAGTGCCGCGCCCTGAGCCGGATAACAGGCCAGGGCAATGCGACGTCCAAGCAGATCTACGCCGCCCTTCGGGAATTCTGTGAAATCCCCGCAGGCGAGGTCTACATCTCCAAAGAGGAGGCAGAGGGAATACGGGTTTCTCTCATCAACCATTTTATCTCGAGCCAGCTCCCCTTTGTCAGTATCGCTAAGGAATACATAACCATCCGCGATGTGGACGCCCTTCTCAGGCGGACCCTCTGGAGTCGCCGCAGGCCGGGAAGCGTGGGCGGCAAGGCTGCCGGCATGATCCTGGCCCACAAGATCCTCCTGCCCACCCTGGAAAAGAAGGACCCGGAACTGCAGAACTATATCCGGGTCCCTGAGACCTGGTATCTGAACTCCGGTGTTTTTTCGGAATTCGTCGACCGAAACAACCTCTATCTCTTTCACACTTACAAATACAAGGACAGGGAGACCATCGAAAAGGAGTACCACCGGATCGAGGAGAAGTTCAAATACGCGGCCTTCGCACCGGAAGTGGTAGACGACTTCCGGGGAATTCTGGCAGAAATAGGGGAACATCCGATCATCATACGTTCTTCCAGCCTGCTGGAGGACAACTTCGGCCTGGCCTTCTCGGGAAAATACATGTCCGTTTTTCTGGCCAATCAGGGGAATCTCGAGACCAGGTTGAAGACCTTCATCGCAACGATCAAACGGGTCTTTGCAAGTACTTTCGGCCCTGACCCCATCCTCTACCGGCGGGACCACGGGCTGCTCGACTTTGATGAACGGATGGCCATGGTCGTCCAAAAAGTGGTGGGCCGCCCCTTTGGAGACTACTTCTTTCCCTTTGCAGCGGGTGTCATGTTCTCCCGCAACCTATATACCTGGAATCCAAGAATAAAGAAGGAGGAGGGGCTGGTCAGGCTCGTCCTCGGTCTCGGTACCCGGGCGGTCGACCGTGTAGGGGCGGACTATCCCCGGATGATCCCCCTGGGCCACCCTCGCCTCCGCCCGGAGGTAACGGCCGGACAGATCAAGAAATACTCCCAGAAAAAGGTGGATGTCATCAATCTGAAAAAGGGCGGGCTCGATACGATCGACTTCAGGACTCTCGCTTCTGCGATCGATCATCCGGATCTCTTCTATGCCGTATCGATTCAGAAAGACGGGCACCTCGCACCCCCCATGTTCAAGACCCAGGACCTCAGGAAAGAGGAACTCTGCGTCACTTTCGAGAATCTCTTGGCTAAGACGCCTTTTGTTCCCCTGGCGAGAAAGGTGCTGTCCCGGGTCGAGGCCGCCTACGGCCGGCCGATCGACATGGAGTTCGCCTGGGACGAGGACAAGCTTTACATACTGCAGTGCCGGCCCCTTTCGACCCGGAAGGAGATCGAAAGAGTCACCATACCGAGAGATATCCCCCGAGAGCGGATCGTCTTCACCACCCAGGGAGGATTGGCCAACAGCATCGTCCGCAACCTCGAATACATAGTATACGTCGACCCAAAGGCCTACGACGCCCTGGGAACCTTCGACGCGAAGATCGGTGTTGCAAGGGTCGTCAACATGCTGAACAAGAAACTCGCCGAGAAACGCTTCGCCCTGATGGGTCCTGGCCGCTGGGGCAGCAACGACATCAACCTGGGTGTCCACGTGACCTATGCCGACATAAACAAGACCAGACTCCTGGTGGAGATCGCTTTTGCCCGGGAAGGGTACACTCCGGAGGTCTCCTATGGCACCCATTTCTTCCAGGATCTGGTGGAGGCGGACATCGTCATTATTCCACTTTTCCCCGACAGTCCCGGCACCCTTTTCAACGAGGAATTTCTGGTCCACAGCGACAACGTGCTGAAGAGCGTCGCTCCTGAGATCGAGGACTATGAGAGGGTCGTGCGGGTGATCCATGTCCCCTCTGTCCGGACCGACCAGTTTCTCCATGTCTATCTCGACGGAGAGAAGCAGAAGGGCGTCGGTTTCCTGGGACCGATGGAGAAAACAGCCTGACCTCCCCATTCTCCGGGAAACCCACTCCTGCGGGTCATATCCTCTGCCGAGAGGCCTGCTCCCTCCGGCTCTCTTTCAGATCTCGGTCTTCTGAGTGATGCACGAAAGTATCTGATCAAGACGGGCCTGATCGAATCCGACCATGACCTCGCCGCAGGCTGCAATGACGGGGACCGCCCTGGCCCCGGAGATCCTAACCATCTCCTGGAGGGCTTCTGGATCCATGGTCACATCGTGATCCACAAAAGGGATCCCCTTGCGCGAAAGATACTCTTTCGCCATCTTGCAGTATGGTCACGTGGGGCTGCTGTATACCTTGACCTCTGGTTCCACTTTGCTTCCTCCTTGTGATGGTCGGTCCACACCGAAAAGAGCCGGTCCCGCTCTCCCAGCGGACTTTCCGACTCCCTGGCCGGCCCCACGGCCTCGGGCAGCAGGGGCTCACCCCTTGGGGTGAAGCTCTCCCCGGCAAGGCTGGCCCCCGGGGTCAAGCCGATGTTCGCTCCACCGGCGTTTTTCGGTAAGGACGAGTTACGGGCTCTCGTTGAACTCTAGCATCTTGGGTCCTGAAAGGTCAATGACCCCCGTGCCTCGAGAGGTTCCTTGCCTTGCCCGTGAAGGTCCTGTCCATGGACGGAGTTTCGGGATCTTCCGTTTTTGTGTTATAGTACCGGACCGGAGAATACCAGTGCAAAGGCGTCTCTCCATCGATCTGGCATCCCTCAGAAAAGGGGCGGAGGATCTCCGGTATCTTCTCGGACGGGGCTATCCCCGGAAGAACAGCCTCGATCTCGTCGGCAACCGTTACGGCCTGGAAAGGAAAGCACGAGAACTGCTCCACCGTGGGGTCTTTTCTCAGGCCGACGCAGGACGGCGGAGGGAGAGAAGGATTCCCATGGAAGGGGTCAGAGGTTCTGTCCTCGCAGCGGACGGCCACAATGTGCTGATCACCATCGAGGCAGCCCTGCGCCGGGAACCCCTGGTAATGGCGGATGACTCTTTCATTCGAGACGTCTCAGGGATCTCATCTTCCTACAAGATGGGAGAGGTAACGATCGAGGCCGTCGATCTCCTGATAGAAGTGCTGGTGGAGTTCCCGCCCGAGAGGATCGTGTTTCTCTTTGATTCTCCCATCAGCAAGAGCGGGCTCCTGGCACTCCATGTCGCCCGTCGTCTCAGGGCGGCTAACCTGGCCGGAGAATCGAGGGCTGTGAAGGTCCCTGAAAGGATTCTCATGGGCCATCCAGGAGTCGTCGCGACCAGCGACTCGGCGATCATCGATCGGGTCGACCGAGTGGTCGATCTGGCAGGCCACGTCATCGAGACCCGCATTCCGCAGGCCTGGCTGATCACACTCTGAGCCGTCTGGACGCGGCAACCCTCCTCAACGCCCCACTTCGATCAGGAGATAGAGGTCTCCAGGTGGACCGCCAGCAGGATTCGGCATCCCCTTGCCCCTTACCCTGAGTCTGCTGCCGGACCTCGTACCAGGGGGGATCTTCACGTCCAACTTCTCAGGGCTCTTCCCCCTCTTGTAGGCGATCCTGATCTTCGACCCTGAGGAGGCCTCCTCCCTGGTCAGCCTCAGATGGTACGTCATGTCGAGACCGTTTGATCTGCCAATGGATTTTGGAGCGTGCCCCAGGAGAAGGGTCTCGATCTTCTGCCCGAACCGGGCCAGGATTCCCTCGTTCAAGGTGCGGACCTTCGACTTGTGAAGAGCAGGCCGCCTGCTCTCCCGGCCAAATACCGGGGCCCCGCCGGAGTCCCGAGAAAAGAAAGGACTTCCGAAAATCGGCCCACCAAAGAAGATTCCTCCGAAGAATATCCCCCTTCCTCCGAAGAAAACCCGGTTCATGAATCTCTCGTCGAACCGGACACCGTATTTCTCGAATTCCCTGCTCAGTTCACGAAAGAGGTCCTGGGCCTGGGGGTTTCTGAACATGTCGCGGAACACTTCCTCCTGGCGATACCGATACCTGCCGGCAAAGGGGCTCTGTTGGGAATCGTAGAGCCTCCTCTTTTCTCGATCCATGAGCACCCCGTATGCCTCGCTGATCTCCTTGAATCTCTCCTCCGCCCGAGGGTCTCCCGCATTCCGGTCAGGATGGTACCGGAGGGCCAGCCTCCTGTAGGCCTGTTTGATCTCCTCCTCGGTGGCCTCCTTGTCAACCTCAAGAATCCTGTAGTAGTCTTTCCCGGTCATGGCAGAGCGATCCTCTTTTTTCTTTACATGATACCAACACTCACCGGACCATGCAACGAGCCAGGGGAAGACTCCCTTGACAGGACTGAGGCATTACAGTAGTTTCCATCTGCAGGGGGAGCCGTTCCCTGAACTTACAATCGCCCTGTTCTTTGCCGGGCAACAGGGAGACGGCCTCCAAGAGGAAAAGAGAGGGGGGCTTGCCGTGGCAGGGAAAAGGATCCGAATTCTGGTGGCAAAGCCCGGGCTGGACGGCCATGACAGAGGAGCAAAAGTGATGGCCTTCGCCCTGAGGGACGCCGGAATGGAGGTGATTTACAGCGGCCTTCATCAGAGGATCGACCAGATCATAAACACGGCCATCCAGGAGGATGTGGACGTCATCGGCCTCAGCATCATGTCCGGCGCCCATCTCCCGATCTGCCAGAAACTTATGGAGAGAGTCAGAGAGAACAAGATGGACGACGTGCTGGTGGTGGTTGGCGGGGTGATTCCAAAGGGTGACATCCCAAGGCTGAAGGAGCTGGGTATCGACGGGGCCTTTCCAGGGGGAACCCCCTTTGAAGAATCCATAAGGTGGATCGAGGAACACGTGAGAAAACGGAAGGGGCAGAGGCCCGGTTGAGTCGGAGGGCGTCATGGGTGTTGCAAGATACGTAAAGAACGAGAAGGATCAAATCGAGGACGTCATCCTCCAGTCCGGCATCCACGTCAAACCGGTCTACACACCCGACGATCTCCGGGCCGTGGGATTCGACTATGACAGGGATGCCCCGGATCCCGGCCGGTACCCCTTCACCCGGGGGATCCATCCCCTTGGCTACCGCTCCCGGGCCTGGACCACCAGGCAGTATTCCGGGTTTGGAACCCCCGAGGAAACCAACGAGCGGTTCAAGTTCCTCATCTCCCATGGTCAGACGGGTCTCAACGTGGCCTTCGACCTCCCCACACAGATGGGCCTCGATTCGGACGATCCCTCAGCCGAGGGAGAAGTCGGGCGGGTCGGCATGGCAGTTGACACCCTTCGGGATTTCGAAACCGCCTTCCGGGATATCCCTCTCAACAGAATCGGCACCGGGCTGACCATCAACGCCGTTGCCTCTGTCATGCTGGCCATGTACCAGGCCGTGGCTGAAAAATACGGATTTTCCAGGAATGAGATCAGCGCAACCCCCCAGAACGACATCCTGAAGGAGATGATCGGAAGGGGAGCCTGGATATTCCCTGTGGAACCGGCCGTTCGTCTGATCGGGGACACCATAGAGTATTCCATAAAGGAGATGCCAAGGACCAACCCGGTCAGCGTGTGCGGCTACCACATAAGGGAATCCGGAGCGACTCCCGTTCAGGAGATCGCCTATGCCATCCAGATCGCCAACGCCTACATCGATGAGGTTCTCCGGCGTGGGCATGAGGTGGATGACTTTGTGGGACGGTTTTCATTCAACATAAACATATTCGGCAATCTCTGGGAACAGGTAGCCAAGTTCCGGGCGGCCCGCAAACTCTGGGCAAAGAACCTCCGGGAACGTTACGGGGCGGGTAAGAAGAACCAGAAGGTGCTCTTCTTTCGCGGTCTTTTCGGTGGGGGAGGCTATGGACTGACCAAGGCCCAGCCTGAAAACAACATCATCCGCGGCGCCTATTACGCCTTGGCTGCTGCCCTGGGAGGGGCCCAGACCACGGCACTCTGCTCCTTTGACGAGGCCTATACAATCCCGACCCCCCGGGCTGCCCTGCTCTCTCTGAGAACACTCCAGCTTCTTATGGACGAGATCGGCCTCCGGGATACGGTGGACCCCCTGGCAGGATCCTACTTCGTCGAGACCCTGACAAAGCAGATGGAGGAGAAGATCCTGGAAGAAATGAAGCGGATCGACGACCTGGGCGGCATGGTCCGGGCTGTCTCCTCCGGTTATGTCCAGAGGGAGGTGGCCCGCCAGGCCTACGAGTTCGAACGTGGGGTGCAGTCAGGGGAGCTACTCAAGGTAGGGGTCAACATCCACACCGAAGGGGAGGAACAGGAGGTCCAGCTCCACGAGTACAGCTGGGAATCCGCTGAAAGGCAGATCCGGAGTCTCAAGGAGGTCAAAAGGAGCCGTGACAACAGTGCCGTGGCCAGAGGCCTGAAGGGACTGGAAAAAGCGGCCAGGGAGAAGAGGAACGTCATGCCCCATCTGCTCGAATGCTGCAAGGCCTATGCAACCGTGGGCGAAATGGCAGGGGTCTTCAGAGAGGTCTTCGGGGAATTCAAAGAACCGACCATCTTCTAAGCGGAGGATCGGGCCTCGGGGAGGAGACCAGCGCGGCACGGTGCCCGAGAAAAACGAACCAGCAGGAGCCTCGATATGAGCTACAAGGTTGGAATCGACGTGGGCGGGACATTCACCGATTTTCTCCTTACCCATGAAGACGGCAGTTCAGAGATCTATAAGGTTCTGTCCACCCCGGAGGACCCCTCTGTCGGACTGATGAACGGTCTCAGGGAGATGGCAGAAAGCAAGGGGGTCACCCTCGAGGAATTCATAAAGGAAGTGGATACCATTGTCCACGGAACAACGGTGACGACCAACGCGGTCCTCACATACAGGGGGGCCAAGACCGGACTTCTCACGACCAAGGGGGTACGGGATGCCCTCGAGATGAGAAGGGGGATCCGGGAAGAGCAGTACAACAACCACTACGAAAACGTGAAGCCCCTTGTGCCCAGATACCTGAGAATGCCCGTGCAGGAGCGGCTGGACTACAGGGGAGACGAGCTCCTTCCACTGGAGGAGTCCCATGTGGAGGCTGCCCTGGATCGGTTCGAGAAGGAGGGTGTCGAGGCCGTTGCAATCTGTTTCATGAACTCCTTTGCCAACCCGGAACACGAGAGGAAGGCAGCGGAAATGGTTGCCCGCAGAATGCCCCATGCCTATCTGACCGTGTCGAGCACCCTTCTGCCCTCCATCCGATTCTACGACCGGGTGAGCACAACCGTCCTGAACGCCTATGTGGGCCCCATCCTGAGAAGGTATCTCACGAGTCTCATCGAGAAGCTCGAGGACGTGGCCTTCCAGGGCATTCTTCTCATCATGCAGTCCAACGGCGGCGTGGTCTCACCCGAGAATGCCATGGAGACTGCAGCTGTAACGCTGCTGTCCGGGCCGGCGGGGGGACCCGTTGCAGGGATCTCCTATACATCCGTTCAAGGCTACAAGGACTGCATCACCGTCGACATGGGTGGTACCAGCTTCGATGCCGCCCTGATCAAGGATCGCACTCCGGTGGTGACCACAGAGGGAGAGATAAACCGGCTCCGCCTTGCCCTGCCCATGCTCAACATAGTCACCATCGGCGCCGGGGGCGGCAGCATCGGTTGGATCGATGAGGGGGGCCTGCTGCGCATGGGTCCTCACAGTGCCGGGGCCAAACCCGGGCCGGCCTGTTATGATCTCGGGGGAGAGCTTCCCACCTGCACGGACGCCGACCTTGTGCTGGGCTATCTCGATCCGGATTACTTCGCCGGCGGCAGGATCCGCCTCAACAGGAAGAAGGCGGAGAGGGCCATTGAAGAACACGTCGCCCGAAAGCTGAAAATGGACGTTCTCGAGGCCGCTGCAGGGATGTACGACGTGATCAATGTCAATATGGCATCAGGTGTCAGGGAGGTCTCGGTGAAACGCGGCCATGATCCCAGGGATTTCCCCATGGTGATCGCCGGGGGGGCGGGCCCGAACCATGCATGCATGATCGCTCGGGAACTGGAGATCCCCGTCATGATAATCCCCAAGGAATCCTCTATCTTCTGTGCGGCAGGCATGCTCATGTCAGACCTGAGGCACAATTTCGTCCGAACCTATGTCACCACCCTGGAAGGCATGGATGTGGAGAAGTTCGTCGCTCTTTTCCTGGAGATGGAGAGGGAAGGGGGCGGCCTCATGGAGTCGGAACACATCCCCCCTGACAGGGTCGAGTATGTCTACTCCCTGGACATGCGGTACATAAAACAGTACCACGAGGTAAACGTAGCCGTCACCAGGGAGGAGATCCTGAACAGGGACATCCCCTCCATGGCCGCGAGATTCCACCCTGAACACGACCGGCTCTTTGGTTACTCCCTGGAAGAAGAGGGGACTCCCATCGAGCTGATCAATATGCGCTTGGCCTGCATCGGAAGAACGGAAAAACCCAGGCTCGTCGAGGAAGAGTACCGCGGCCCCGATCCTTCCGGGGCTCTCAAAGGGAGGAGATCGGTCTATCTGCCCCTGAGAAAGGAATTTCAGGAGATCGACGTCTTTGACGGGCACAGGCTCCACTTCGGGAACAGAGTTGAGGGACCTGCCCTGATAGAACAGGTCAACACCACGACCTTTGTCACTCCCGAGTACAGCGTCATCTGCGACCGCTTCGGCAGCTATACCATGTACCTCAAACAGAGGGAAGCCGAGTATGTGGGGAGGGTAGTACGATGAAAGAGGCCAAGATCGACAGGATCCTCGTTTCCGTCTTCCAGCGGCGTTTCAAATCGATTACCGAGGAGATGAGCATCGCCCTCACCCGGACTACGCGCTCTCCCATCCTCTGTGAGGCAAAGGACTTTGTAACCGGCCTCTACGATGCCCGGGGGAGGATGCTCGAGCAGACGGAGAACCTCCCCATTCTGGCCTTCTCCCTCGGACCGGTCTGCCAGTACATCGTCGATTACTTTGGGAACGAGATCTACCCGGGTGACGTGATTTTTCACAACGACGTCTTTTCCATGGGGAATCAGAACAACGACGTGGCTGTCTACAAGCCCATCTTCTACAAAGACCGCCTCGTGGCCTGGGCGGCCTGCAAGGGTCACCAGGCCGACATCGGTGGAGCGGTCCAGGGCGGCTATAATCCACAGGCCACAGAGGTGTTTCAGGAAACACTCAGAATCCCGCCCGTGAAGGTCTATGAGAGGGGGAAGCTTCGAAAGGACGTCTGGAGACTCATATTTGCCAACATCCGCCTCAAGATCGTCGAGGAGGACATGAAGGCGGAGATGGGGAGTTGTGTTGTGGGAGAACGCCGGATGCTCGAACTCGTGGAGCGCTACGGCCTGGATGTCTACGAAGCACACAAGGAGTTTCTCTTCGATTCCACGGAGAAGATGATGCGTTCCGAGATCCGAAGCATTCCCAACGGCTTGTACTCCGGGGAGGCCTCCGGATACTTCGACGGGAGGACTCCGGGCTCAAAGTACACGATCCGTGTTAAGATCACGGTCGAGGACGAGAAGATCATCTTCGACTACACCGGCACAGACCCCCAGACCTCGGGTTTTGTGAACGGAACCTATACATCGAGCGCCTCAGCCACCCTTCTCACCTTTCTCCAGATGGTCAACCCGGATATACCTCACAACGATGGAATGGTGCGTCCCCTGGAGATCATCATTCCAGAAGGCACAATTCTGAATGCGGCCTATCCCGCGGCAACCACCTATGGAAACCATCTCTGCCCCATCAATGCCAATGCGATCATGCGGGCTCTCGGTCCCGCCATTCCGGACAGGGTCACGGCTGAATGGAATGCCCTGCTGTGCAGTCTGATCACCGGTCGAGACCCTCGCAAGAACACTCCCTATGTGGACATCGGGTTTATGGGGCTCAAGGGGGGCTCAGGGGGCATCAAGGGAACAGACGGCTACGACCACATCGGAATGATAGACGCTTCAGGAGGGGTCTTGGACCAGGATTACGAGATGTTTGAGCAGCAGACCCCTCATCTCCTCCACCAGCACGAGTACTGGAGAGATTCGGCAGGGGCGGGCCAGTGGAGAGGGGGGCTCGGGGTTGTGACGGTCTTCAGAATCGGGGGAGAGGAGACAAAGGTCATAACCTTCGGCGAGGGAGACGTGGAGGCTCCCAGGGGAGCCCGCGGCGGGAAACCGGGTACTCTCAATCGCATCGAACTGCGTTACCCAGATGGTACGGTCTACCATTGCACCACCAAGGATCTGGTGGAGAACGTCCCGGAAGGGACGATCTACTACCAGGAAGCCGGTGGAGGCGGGGGCTATGGTCCCCCTTACGAGCGCCCGGTCGAAAAGGTGCAGGAAGAGGTACGGAACGACATCATCTCGCCGGAAAAGGCGAGGGAGGACTACGGCGTAGTCATCGATCCAGAGACCTTCGAGGTGGATATGGAGGCTACCCGAAAGATCCGCCGAGACTCCCGGCCACCGGGCTAGGCCCGGGTTCTCGAAAAAATGCCGATCCTCCAGGGTCGCATGAAGAGAGGTTTTCTTCAGTACTCGGTCAGTTCCTTGAGCCTTGGGGCAAGGTCTGGAAGCCTGTCTTCCAGGGCCTTCCATTCGACCCTGTAAGCCGTATCGACATAGGCCCTCGCATCGGAAGGCGAGAAGTGGATCCGGTCGATTCCGGCTTTCTCCAATTCTCCCCACTCCATCTTTTCGGCGCTGTCGAAATAACCTACCATGTAAGGTTCGAACCAGGCAGTCAGGTTCTGTATCCTCTCCTGTAAGGCCAGGGGAAAGCCGTTCCACGTATCGAGATTCATCAGGATCGTGCAGCTCTGATTGTACAAGGGATGGTCGATCGCGTACCTGCAGGTCTCGATCCAACCGGATCGCCTCACACCGAGAACAGGGGAAACAAGGCCTTCGAGACTCCCCCCCTCCTGAGCCCCGGAGCTCCCAGTAGGGGAGACCTTGACCGGGACCGCACCGAGGGCCTTCAGGAACCTGTCGTAACCGGGCCCTGTCCCGAGCCTTCGACCCTTCAATTCTCTCCGGCCCGTTACCGGCTTCTTGAGCCAGAGATAGATGGATCCATGGAGCCATCGCCCCAGGTACATCACCTTGATCTCCCTGTGGCGTTCCACCATGAAATCGTAGAATCCCCCCGGCCTTCTTTCCTCCCACGGGGCGAGCCTGGAAAGGCTGAAGGCGGCCCCTTCGGGGAAGATCGATTCGTACCGGCCGGTAGAGCTGAAGGCTACCTGAAACGCGCCCTTTCTCAGGGCCTCCACCTCGTCGAAGGCGGAGACCCCTTGCGGTCCCTCCCCGTACTGAATCCGCAGTTCCCCCCGGCAGTACTCGTTTATACGTTTGACCCATTCCACGGTCATGGCTGCCATGGGATCCTTCTTGGAAAGAAAACAGACCGCCTTTAGCTCCTTTTCCCCGGCGAGGGCCGGACCGAGAGAAAGAACGAACAAAAGCGCAAGGACCCAGATAACCCCTTTCTTCATTCCACGCCTCCTGTTGTCGAGTCTTCCCGGGTTCAAGGAGCGGCCGGGCGATCACCCGATCCCCTTGAGGGGAGACTCCCCCGGCCGCCCGGCGGCCGTGGGATCTACCGCCCAGTTAGCATAAAACCGGTTGCAAGTCAAGGTGAGAGGACCTGAGGAGTTCCCGCATCTCTCGGAGAACATGTCCTAAAGTGTCTTGATTTCCAACCATATTTCTTGATTCTCAGGTGGAAACCTCTTGCCCCCTGGCTCCTGGGCTCACGCGGTGACCCTATCGAGTTCCGCGGGTGGGCAGTTCCTGTCCCTTCCCGCTCAGAGGGCGGGGGATACCTGCGGACCCCCGTCCATTGGCCGCAGGTATCCTCCATCGGTCTAGACCCACGGAGGGGCCTTGAACTGGGCAGTGGCGAGTTTCACGGGCCAGATGATCTTGTGCTTTCCACCGAACATCTGCACCAGGGGGAAGAAGAACCCCTTCATATATTCACCGGTCCTCACGTCGTTCCTGGAGAGCTGATGGAGAGTCCCCTCCTGCGAGAAATCCTTCCAGAAGTCGTTGTAGGTGGCGAAATCGAAGAACTGCCAGACCCCCTTGTACTTTACCTTCTCCCTGATGTGGTTGCAGAGCTTCTCGAATTTGAGAGTCCCCACTTCATTGAGGATCTTGATCGCCATCCGGGTGTAGTCATAGGGCTGGCCCGAAGGAGCGATCGCCGCTTCCACGCCGTACTTCTCCTTGAACCGCTTGAGCCACAGCTTCTGCTCCGGGCTGATGGCATAGGGGGAATCCATGGCCAGAGTGTAGTCTGAAGCCGCCCCGGTGTTCTGATACCACTCTGCCGTCCAGGTGAGCCCGTGTGCGATGACGATCGCCTTCAGGCCCATCGCCCGGATCTGCTTGATCAGGTTGTACATGGGCACCCCGCCGGTCTGGGTCAGGGCGAGGATCGAGACGTTGGCGGCCTTGTACTTGGTGAGCAGAGGCGTGAATTCCGTCTCATCGATGGCGTTCACGTCATAGGGCATCACGTCGAATCCCGCGGTCCTCAGACTTACCGCGAGGGCCTCTCCCCAGCCCCGACCGTAGTCGGTGTCCTCGACGATGACCCCGGCCTTTCTGTTTCTCGGCTTCCAGAGCCCCTTTTCGATGAAATACTTGAGGGGAGGCCCGTAGAGTCCTGCATAGATCGGGGGAGACGGCCACCCTTTGAACCACCCTCTATACTTGTAGGGGTTGTCGTTTATCTTGAAGTTGATGTACTGGGATTCGCCCCCGTGGCCGAGATGAACGATCTTGAGGGGAGCCTCTGCATCCATGCAGGCCATGGCCACGGAAGAGTGCCATCCCGTCACCATCATCTTGACACCCCTGTTGATCGCCTGAGTGACGGCCTTGACCGCCTTTTCCGGACTCGACTGACTGTCCACCCAGACGGGCTCGATGTCACGGACCTTGCCGTCGACCCGAACCGGAATCTCCCCGGCTGCCCGGGCATCTTCGAGGGCCATCTCCACCCCCTTTCTGTGCATGTCGCCGGTCCGGCTGGCCGGTCCCGTGAATGGAGCCATGAACCCGATCTTGAGCTTCTTTGCCGCCTCCGCCTCCCTGGGCAGGCCGACAGACAGGGCGCCCCCCGCGGCGGCGGCCACACTTACGGATTTGATGAAGTCACGCCGTGTCAATCCCCTTTCTTTTCCCTCTCCTGACATGATAGACCTCCTTCCCCTTTCTCGGTTGTTGAATGTTCGCAGACTCACCTCCTTTCCGGGAGAATCCACCTGGAGAAAACAAACCACGGTCCGGGCTTTCCTCAGCCCTGGATCAGGCAGTCTTCCAAGTAGTTGGCTTTACGGTTTTGTTCTCCATTCAAAGATAGAAAGACCGGAAAGTCCAACCTGGAGACGTCTTGATATATCAGTATTTTTCTTTTAATATAATAGCTCGAGGGTGTCAACCGTTTTTTGATTGGGATACAGGGATAGAGAGTCCACCGTGGCGGTCTCGGACCGCCGGGAGACTGCGCCACATCACCCTGAGAGGGGGGAGGAATCTCCTGAGGACCGAGGAGTCACCGGGTTCTTGGTCGCCTCGCTCCTCAAAACGGCACTGGGAGGCCGGGTTCCCGGAGGGGTACCGGTCCGATCGAATCTTTCTCCAGGAGTCTTTTCTGTGGAAGACCCAAAGCCAAGAGCCTATGAGAACCTCAGGTACCGAATAATGACCCACGACCTCCGCCCAGGGGAGCTTCTGAATGAGAGGGAATTGATGGCCGCCTATGGGATCGGCCGGACACCCCTGAGGGAGGTCCTTCTCGAACTCCAGAGGGACGGTCTGATTCAACGGTTCCCCAGGTCCGGAACTTTTGTGGCGCCCCTCGATCTCCATCTTTTCAGACAGGTCATCGAAATCCGTATAAATCTCGAGGGATTCGCAGCCCAACTGGCAGCCGAGAGAATCACCGAGGCAGAACTGGAGGGGTTGAGCCGGGTCCTCGAGCGGGTTGAGGAGCTGAAAGGGGCGAACAGTGAGAATCTGGAGCCCTTGACCCAATGCGAATTCGACTTTCACAACCGCCTCTCCCAGGCGACCCACAACCGGAAACTCGGGGGCATCCTCCATGAACTCCATGGGATTTCCGCCAGGTTTTGGCACTACCTCGTCTTCAGCAGAGAGGAGCTTCTCGACCAATTCAAGGATCACAGGGATATGATAGATGCCCTGGCAGAAAGAGACGCCCAGAGGGCTAGAAGAATCATGGAAAGGCATATCCAGCGTTTTGTGGACAAGGTTAGAGAGAGTATTCTGAAGTGAGAGCGGAGGGGTTGAGAGCCGACAGGGGGATGCTGGCCGGAATCGATGAAAAGATCGAGCGATACCTGAGAGACCTACCTCCAGGTGTCCTGGACCGAGGCTACCCGGACTCGATCGAAATCCTGGAGATGATGCCCGGTGCGTACAACCTCAACTTCCACATCAGGGTAGACGGCAGGGAGTTTGTCTTCCGGATCAATATCGAGCAGCAGAGCGGTCTCCCCAACCAGGTGGAGTATGAATTCGCGATCCTGAGGTTCCTCGAACCTCACCGGCTCGCACCGAAGGCCTATTACTGCGATAACAAACGGGACTATTTCGACTTCGGGATCCTCATCGAACAATACCTGCAAGGCCCTCATCTCTCCCTCGACATGGAGGAGATGCCGCGGGTTGCGGAACTGCTCGCCAGACTCCATTCCCTCGGCCCCCGGCACGAGGGTTTGGTGGTCTGGCAGGACCCCCTGGCTGACACCTACGACCTGGTTCAAAAGGATCTCAAGGAATATCAGGCCAAGAGGGCCTCGGAGCAGCGGACCATCGGTCTTGCAAAGAGACTCCTGGACAGGGCAGAGCCGTCTGTGGACCGATTCGGCCGCCTCTTTGCCCCGGCAAGCCTGAATCATACCGACGTGGTCTGCGACAATTTCGTGAAGACCACGGAGGGGCTGAGGCTTATCGACTGGGAGAAGCCGAGGATAGACGATTCGACTTACGATCTCTGCTGTTTCCTCTCCGAGCCGGCCCAGCTCTGGTGCTCTCAGAGGGTTCTCGATCCAGGGGGACGCGAGAGCTTCCTGAAGACCTATGCCGATCTGACCGGAGAAAACCCGGATCGCCTCTGGGAAAAGGTGCGTATCCGTGAACCTCTGGTCTCACTCCACTGGATTCTCTGGGGAGCAACAAAGCTCTGCGACCTCAGGGAACGCCGCACCGTGCCGGAACTGCTCACGGCTCACGAGGAAAAGACGGCCAGATACGAGAGAATCGCCCATCCCGACAACATCGAAAGACTCCTGGGATCCTCTTGATTCGTAGAAAGGAGGATCTCCGGGAAACCGGAAGAAAACCGAAACCCGAGGAGGCTCAAGAAAATGGCTAGGTCCAGGATCATGATCATCGGCACCGGCGATTTGGGGGGGCACGTGCTGGAAATGCTGGTCCGTGCCCCAGGGGCACGACGGATCGTCACGGCGGACATTAACGAAGACTGGGGCTACCGAAAGACCAACATCGCCGCTTTCGGCGCTTCCCAGCTGGGGTTCTACCCCGAGCTCGAGTTCAGGAAGGTCGACCTGTACAATATCGGCGAGACGGCGGAAACCATATCGAAGGTCTCCCCGGAGATAATCTACAGCGCGGTCTCGCTCCAGTCCTGGTGGGTCATCAACACCTTACCCAAAGAGCAATTCGAACGGCTCGATAAGGCCCGCTTCGGCCCCTGGCTCCCCATGCACCTCACCCTTGTCTACAAACTGATGCAGGCCGTAAGAGAGACGGGTCTGGATATCCGGGTCATCAATTCGGCCTTTCCCGACGCGGTACACCCCGTACTCCACCAGGTAGGGCTCGCACCCACCATAGGGATCGGCAATGTGGCCAACCCTGTTCCCGCCATCCGGAGTTCCATCGCCTACAGACTGGGAAGACCCATGAGGGATGTGAGGGTCTTCTTCGTTGCCCAGCACTACGTGAGCCACTATCTGCCCCGGTTCGGCACATCCGGGGGAGCGCCTTACTACCTGAAAGCCATGGTGGATGGCAGGGACGTGACCGGTGAGGTGGATATGGACGCGGTCTTTTCGGATCTTCCCACCCGGTTCCGCCGGCCCGGCGGAAGAGATGGGCAGATCCTGACCGCCTCTTCTGCGGCTGGGGTCATTCTGGCCGTGGCCGACGACACGGGTGATTTCATGCATGCTCCCGCCCCTTCGGGACTGCCCGGCGGATATCCGGTACGGGTCGATGCGAGTGGAGGTGAGGTCGTCCTTCCTCCTGGTATCGACCTGGATGAGGCTGTCCGGATCAACCGGGAGGGACAGCGCTTTGACGGGATCGAAGGGATCGATAAGGACGGGACCGTCCACTTCACCGAGAGTGCTGCGGCTATCATGGCCGAGCTGCTGGGGTATGAGTGCCGGGTCATGAAGCTCGACGAGACAGAGGAGCGGGCCAGAGAACTCGATGCCAAGTTCAAGGAGTTCGCCGGAAGGTACCGGTGACCCCCCCCAGAAGGCATGGAACAGTCCCTGGACTCTCTGTCCGGGAAGGTAATCGACCAGGAGAGCCGTTGGATGAAGAGAATCGAGTTTCTCTATCTCTCCCAGGAGGACGTGATCGATGTAGGGCTGACCATGAAGGAGGTCATCCCGGTTATCGAGGACGTCCTCAGGCAGCACGCCCTGGGAAAGGTCGAAAACCCGCCCAAACCGGGAGTACATCCCCTTCGGAACGCCTTTATCCATGCGATGCCGGGCTATCTATCCGGCAAAGGGGTGGTCGGGATGAAGTGGGTGAGCAGCTTCCCCGGCAACCGGGGCGAGGGGCTCCCGGCGGTGATGGGTCTCGTCGTTCTGAACGATGTCCATACAGGGCGGCCTCTTGCCGTGATGGATTGCCGCTGGATCACCGCAATGAGAACAGGGGCGGCGTCCGCTGTAGCCGCCAAGTATTTGGCACGGCCCGAGACAGAGACCATCGGAATAGTGGGGGCCGGCATCCAGGGCCGTTACAACCTCCTTGCCCTCAGCCAGGTCTTGCCGGAGATCAGGCTCGTCAGGGTCTTCGATGTGCGGAGGGAATCCATGGAGACATACATCGCCTCTATGAGCGAGACCCTCTCCTTGCGGATCGAGGCGGGCAAATCCCTGCGGGATGTCATTGAAGGGGCAGACGTTGTCGTCACCGCAACAGGAAGACTCGACAGACCCATCTTCAAGGAGGAGTGGATAAACCCCGGTGCCCTCGTCCTACCGGTTCATCACCGGGGATGGGAGAACCGGGCCCTCCACGGGGCGGACAAGTTCGTCACGGACGATTGGACGCAGCTACAACAGGCCCACAGGGAGACGGGAGGATTCTATGGGCCCCTTCCCAGGCTTTACGCCGAGCTCGGGGAGATCGTCACCGGCCGGAAGGCCGGCAGGGAAGACGACAGGGAACGTATCATCGACTTCAACTACGGGCTCGCCGTTGAAGACGTCGCTCTAGCCCAGGAAGTCTTCACGGGGGCGAAAAACAGAGGGCTCGGAACCGTTCTGTCCTTGATGGAAGGAGATCTCCCCCTCTGCTGACCGGGGGAACCTTTCCGGCCTTCCCGAGGACACAGGAGATCGGATTCAAGAGGAAGAGAAGATGGAATCAAGAAAGGTGGCTGTCATGGGAGGGGGGAACGCCTCCCACACGATAGCGGCGGATCTATCGCGGAAAGGCCTCTTGGTGAATATGTTCGAGATGGAGGAGTACGCGGCCCGTATGGCCGAGGTCTTCAGGACAGGGCGGATTGAAATCTCCGGAGCGGCAGGGAGCGCAACGGTTACACTCAATCTCGTTACCACGGACATCCGGGAGGCCGTCGAAGATGTGGAACTCATCTTTGTGCCCCTTCCCGGTTTCGCCATCTCCGCCTACGGACACCTCCTGGCACCCTGCCTGAGGGAAGAACAGATCGTGCTGATCATGCCCGGTACCCTGGGGTCTCTCGAGTTTCGCAAGATCCTAATGTCTCGCGGGATTCGGGCCCTGCCCGTTGTGGGGGAAACCGGAGGCCTCCCCTTTGCTACGAGGCTGATCGGTCCTGGAAGGGTCAGGGTGTTCCACGTCCGGTCCGTGTGCGGCCTTGCGACGATCCCTGGAGACCAGGGGAGTCTGGTCTACGAAAGGGTGAAAGATCTCTATCCCTTTCGGTTGAAAGGCAACGTGGTGGAGACCGGGCTCGGCCATCTGACCCCCCTCCTCCACCCTGCAGGCAGTCTCCTCAATGCCGGACGCATCGAGCGATCCCATGGGGAGTTCTACATGTACGAAGAGGGGATGACGCCCTCGGTGGTGAGGGTGATGGAATCCCTGGATCGAGAAAGGCTCGAGATCGGCAACAGACTCGGCCTCTCACTGCCCACCGGTGTCGATATGATGGTCGAGTCGGGATACGGCCCCAGGGGTACGCTGTGGGAGTCTCTGAACGGAAGCGCCGGACTGACCCCGGTCAAGGGGCCGGATTCCCTGGAACACAGATATGTCACAGAGGACATCCCCTACGGCCTGGTGGCCTGGGCCAGCCTCGGGAACGCCGTGGGAATAGATACTCCCATCATGGATGCTCTGATCGAGATAGGGGGCGCCGTGATGGGAAGGGATTGCTGGAAGGAGGGAAGGAACCTCGAAAAGATGGGGCTCCAGGGGCTCGGTGTGGAAGAGATAAAGGCCTATCTGGAGACCGGCGAACACCCTTCGACTCGGCCCTAGGGGGAATCAGGGGCCTCACCTGCCCGGGGATTCCCTGACCTTGGAGGTGGTTGCCTCAGGGTTCCCTCCAAGACGTGGAGTTCCACGCGATCACCCACTGGATTCCTTCCATGGATATGGTATCATCAATGGGGGTAAGAAACCGCAGATTCAAGATCAACGGGCGAATCGCCCTCACCGGGTGCGCGAAAGGGAGTCCGCACGGATGGGCCGGATATATGTTCCCGGAGCCGGGGAGAACCATAGGGCAGACACCGTTGTGATCGGCGGAGGAATCGTTGGAACCGCCACGGCCTTCTGGCTTTCAAGGGCCGGGCTCGACGTGATCCTGGTCGAGATGCGTGACGGGCTCTCCACACTTACAACCACCGCATCCGTAGAGTGCTTCCGCGCCCAGTTCACCGAGCCGGCCATGGCGGCTCTGGCCCGGAAAAGCATAGAGATCTTTGAGAACTTCGCAGATGTTGTCGGTATTCCAGGATATGACATCTCTCTCCATCAGCAGGGTTATCTCTTCATCACCGACGATCCGAAAATGGTGGACGATCTGGAGTCGGCCGTCGAGCAATACCACAAACTGGGAATCGCCGACTCTGAGTTCCTCTCCGGAGAAGAGATTCGGGCCAGGTTTCCCTTTGTCTCGCCCGCCGTGGTGGCAGGCACCTTTCGCCAGCGCGACGGATGGCTCTCGACACATGAGGTGACCCAGGGGTTTGCCAAGGGATGCGGCGCCAGTTTCTTTACCGAAACAAGGGCCACAGCCATAGTCCTCGACGATCAGGGCGTCTGCCGGGTGGAGACGACTCGAGGAGATATCGAAACCAGGACAGTGGTGGATGCCGCAGGTCCATTCGCCGGCCAGGTTGCCCGGATGGTCGGGATCGAGCTTCCCCTGGAGCCGGTTCGCAGGCAGCGGGTTTTTGTGACGCCCTCTCCCCTCATACCTCAGGACGCTCCTTTTACCGTGGATCTTGTCAACGGCTCCTATTGGAGGCCGGAGGTAGGGGGAGCTCTTCTTGCCTGGGTGGATCCTGATGAGCCCGTGAGCGAGCCTTCAGAGAGGCTCAAGGTAGACTGGGACTTTCCAGCCGTCGCCCTGGACAAGGTCATGCGCCTCACCCCCTTTTGGGAGGAAGTAGCCGGGGGAATGAAGAAAAGGGACATCATCGTCTCGGCGGGGCAGTACGTATACACGCCGGATGATCAGCCCCTTATCGGACCCGTGGCAGAGGTTCCGGGCTTCTATGTCAACTGCGGGTACTGGGCTGGTGTGATGCTTTCCCCTGAAGCCGGCAAATGGGTGGCCGATCTTATTTCAGGAGAGATGGCCCAGGAGGACAACCCCCTCCGTCCGAGCAGGTTTGAGGAAGGGACGGCCGGAAAGGGCAAGAGCTTCCTGAGTGGTCACTGAGGCATGGTGACCCATTACTCTCTCCCGCGTTTCCAGTTTTGAATCTCGATGATATTTCCTTCCGGGTCAGCCACATACTGGAAGGTCAGAAGACCGATACCGGAAACCTCGTGGCTTACGAGCTCTCCTACGGGTCGTCCCCCTGCATCAAAGACCGCTCTGGCGGTCTCGGCCACGTCATCCACTCCAAAGGCGACGTGTGAGAATCCCGGTGCATTCGGGGCGGTCGCCGGTCGCCCAGCCAGGGAAGCGTATTGAAAAATCTCCAGAGTGGGGCCGTTCTCCCCGTGGCCGGGGAGGCGAAGATGTATGCCGGAAATCCGCGCTCCGGCCAGTCCGGTGGCCCTGTCCAACCATCTACCCGACAGGTCCCGCTCCGGTGGTACGGGTCTACACCCGAACACGGTCTCATAGAAAGCAGCAAGGCGCCTCCAGTCGCCCGCGACCAAATTGGTGTGTACATACACGACTCCCATGGTCCCTCCTGCTATTCTGTGGCTGGGAAGAGCCACTTCCTGAATTCGGGGTTCCTGCCGGATCTTATCTCCCCGAGAAGGGTGAGGAGTTTTTCGGTGACGACTCCAGGCACCTTGTCGAAAACCCGACCTTCGATCCTATTGACGGGCACCATACCGTCCGGGGAAGAGCAGAGAAAGACCTCCTCGCTCTCGAGAAGGGCTTCCGGACTCACCCGTTTCTCGACGGTCTTGATACCCGCGCGAGGCGCTGCCTCGAGCAATGTCTTTCTGCCGATGCTCGGCAGGACCGTACCGAGATGGCAGGCCGTCAGCGCGTCATCTTTGACCAGGAAGACCGATTCGAGGCTCGCCTCGGCAACAAAACCCTGGGTGTCGAGCATGATCCCCCTGTCGAAGCCCCGCCTTCTGGCTTCCAGCCCGGCCATGATCCCGTTTATGTAGTTTCCGGCAACCTTGGCCTCAACAGGTGCGGTCTCTGGATGGAGCTTTCTCCATTTACAGATACAGGCCGACACACCTCTTGATGGAGCTGGATGGTAGTCCTCAAGATCTCGGGCCGGGTCTACGACCACGATGCAGACGTCGAGGGCCTTCTGGGAGCAGAGGATGTCAAAGCCTGTCTCGTGGTAGTAGCAGACGACCTTGACGAAGCCCTCGCTCACGCTGTTTGCCCTCACGGTTGCGAGGACGGCCGATTCGAAACCCTCCTTTGAGAGGGGGAGTTCCGCGGAGAGAAGTGCCGCAGTCCTGAAGAGGCGGTCGACGTGCTCGTCGAGGCGAAAGACCGAGGGTCCCATTTCGGTCTGGTTGAGACCGATAACCTCAAAAATGGCCGATCCCCTGGCCAGGCTGTGAGACATGACATGAACCGTCGCCTTCTCCCATTCCACGAAGTCTCCGTTGAGATATACCGTTCTGTCGCTCAGCATGACGCCTCCTTTGCCCGTATCCCCGCCCCACCGGCGACCGTTCCGTGACTTCAGAACCGGACACTCCGGCGTGAACCCCCTATTTTGCGGACAGCCCGTATTTCTGCATTTTGTACCGGAGGACACGCTCGTTGATGCCGAGACTCCTGGCAGCCCGAGTCTGGACACCGCCATGTTCCTCCAGGGCCTTGACAATCAAGTCCCTTTCGACCCGTGAGAGCACGGCGTGCAGGGATCCCCCTTCAGCCCCAACGCCGTGATCCGGCCCTTCCTGCCTCGCGTCATCCCTGACCTGGAAGGGCAGATCACGGACCGTTATGACGTCCCCCCTGCTCACAACTATGCTCCTTTCGATGACGTTTTCAAGCTCCCTTACGTTTCCAGGGTAGTCATACTGCAAGAGCCGGTCTCTTGCCTCCTTTGTGACTCGCGGCAGGGTTCTCCGGTTCTTCTTGCTGTACTTGATGAGGAAATGATCGATCAGACGGGGGATATCCTCCCGCCTCTCCCTGAGGGGAGGGAGATTGATGACCACCACGTTCAGACGGTAGTAGAGGTCCTCCCTGAACCTCTTCTCACGGAGCGCCTCCTCCAGATCCCGGTTGGTAGCGGCAATAATCCTCACATCGGTCTCGATGGTCTGGTTGCTCCCCAGGCGCTCGAATCGCCTCTCCTGGAGCACCCTGAGCAGTTTCATCTGAAGGGTCGGCGAGAGATCACCCACCTCGTCCAGGAAGATGCTTCCGCCGTGGGCCTCTTCGAATCGGCCTATTCGCCTCCGAAAGGCCCCTGTAAACGCCCCCCTTTCGTGGCCGAAGAGTTCGCTCTCGAGAAGATTGTCCGGAAGTGCCGTGCAGTTGACCTTTACGAAGGGCCGATCCGCCCTGGGGCTCGCATAGTGAATGGCATTGGCTATGAGCTCCTTTCCGGTTCCACTCTCCCCTCGAATCAGTACCGTAGCCTGGCTGTCGGCAACCCTCACGGTCAGACTCAAAACCTCTTCCATCTTCCCACTGGCATAGATGATCTGATCGAACCGGTACCCCTGGCGAAGTCGTTCCTTCAATTCCCTGTTTTCCCTCTTCAGAAGGATCTTCTCGGAGACCTTTTCGATGAGTAACAGGAGTTCGTCCAGGTCGATGGGCTTGGTGAGGTAGTCCGCGGCACCCGCCTTCATCGACTCTACTGCCGTCTCGATCGTCCCATAGGCGGTCATCATCACGACTGCAAGCTCGGGGTTGATTCTCCTCAGCTCCCTGAGGGTCTCCAACCCGTCCATTCCGGGCATCTTGAAGTCGAGAAAGACGAGATCCACGGGCTCTCTTCGCACGGCCTCCACGGCCGCCCTCCCCTCATCGACCGAGAGGACGGGGAAACCCTGATTCAGGAGAAACCCCTCCAGCATTTCTCGCTGGGCTTTTTCGTCCTCAACGATCAGGAGCTTCATCTCTTTGTCAGGCATGGATCATCTCTCCCACTGCTCTTTTCCACGGCTCGGCAGGGACGTCCATGGGGCCTGGCAGAGACCTCTCGCAGAAAGTCCGGAACCACCACTCCGGATCCTCACGGCCCTTTGAGAGGGAGGAGAATAGATATACTCGTCCCTTCACCCACACGGCTCTCTATGTCGACCCTCCCTCCGTGTTCCTCGATGATCTTGCGGGCCATGGGAAGCCCCAACCCTAAACCCTTCTCCCTGCTGGTGTAGGAATAGTCGAAAACCCTCTCGATCTGCTCTTCCGGAATACCCTTCCCCGTGTCGGCAACGGTAATCCTGACCCAGTCCCTCCGTACCGGTTCAGCCCTGATCGTCAGGGTTCCCCCTCCCTCCATGGCATCGAGGCCGTTGGTCACGATGTTGACAAGGGCCTGGCTCATCCCTTCCCTGTCCATCATCACCGGAGGAAGCATCGGGTCGACTTCCTCTTTCACGGCAACGGATCTCACCTCGGCCTCCTCCAAAAAGAGGAGGGAGATATCTCTCAGCATTTCGGCAAGCCGTACAGGAGTAAGAGCTAGCTTCCGGGGTTTGGAGAAGAGGAGGAATCGCTCCACTATCCTGTTCAGCCGGTTGATCTCCTCTCGGATGACCCTAATCAACTGGTCGTACTGCCCGGCCTCTTCTCCGTCACGGGGATGAAACTCACGATGAAGCCGCTGGATGGCCATGGCAATGGCATTGAGGGGATTGCGGATCTCATGGGCCAGCCCCGCTCCGAGTTTACCCACAGAGAGGAGCCTTTCGGCGGCCTGGGCCCTCTCTTCCATCTCTCTCACTCTCCGGATATGCCGGTTCTGATTCACATAGATGAGTGTCACCCCGGTGATCCCCACTGCCAGGAACACGGTAACCCAGAGGAAAGCGTTTCGCCTGGAGAGGGAGACTATTTTCTGAATCTGCAAGGTGGAAAGGCCGACCTCTATGACCCCGTAAGGAGTTTCCCCCAGACGGATAGCCTTTGCGACTTCAAATACCGGTTTTTTGGGAAGTATCGTGACAAGCCTCGACGCACTCCCTGCACTCTCCTGAACAGATCGAAGAAATTCGAGATCCGGGGCCCTGTCCAGCCCCTCCTTCCCCACCTGGGCAATGGGGGCGAGAGAGGTGTCGAAAACGGAGACGTACTCAACCCTGTCGCCGAAGTCCATGGCCTCGAGCACGTCCTCGATTGCGAACCTCCGGCGGAGGATCTTCATCTGCAAGGGATTGATGCTCACGGTAATGATTCCCCGGCCCCGAACCCTCCGCACGAGCACCGAGAACAAGCCCTTCGGATCCGGCGGAAATTCCCTAAAGGGATCGACCGTCATGTCCCGTATTCCCTGAAAGAGCGGCAGGTACAAGGAGAGATCCCTCGAGGCGAGGCGGGGATCGGAGAGGGCCTCGAGGATCTCGATTCTCTCCACTCCGTGTTTCTGAGCGAGCCTTTC
Organism: Deltaproteobacteria bacterium; assembly: GCA_019308905.1. Classification (NCBI taxonomy): domain Bacteria; kingdom Pseudomonadati; phylum Myxococcota; class Myxococcia; species Deltaproteobacteria bacterium. The sequence continues at coordinate 8,994 of JAFDHF010000042.1, read as the reverse complement.
AAGATCCACCGGCCTGAATGCATGGCGGGCGTCGTCTTGATCCACCCGGGCCGCAATCTCCAGCAGGTAGTCCACGACCGCGTCTTCGATGGCAAAAAAGTCGATCGATGATCCGGGATTGAGCAGATGACCCCCCGGCACACTCTCCATCACCGTGATAACGGAGAGGGTGCTCTGAATCTCCTTCTCGAGCCCCTGGGCCAGGGTCCTGCCCTGGCTTTCCAGTATTTCGGTCAGGCTTTTCCGGGTTCTTCTGGTCTCAAAAAAGCCGTTGACGATCAGTAAGAGGGTGATGAGTCCATAGATCAGGGCGAGGTCGACGGGGCCTACGGACATCCGCCGTGATCGGGATTTTGGTCTTTCTGCCATCCTTTGCTTCTGCCAGAGGGCCTAGCGCCGTATCACACCCATCCGGCGCCGCAGGTACAGCCGGCGGCCCAGGCCCCACCGCTTGCGGGAGGCCCAGAGCCTGAACTGCTCCGGTGTCAGGATCTCCCTGACCCTGAGCTGGTAGTCGAGGATCTTCTCCTGGATCCGATCTTCCAGGGCAAGAACCTCTTTCTGCTTTGCCCTTATTTCCGAGGGATCCACTGCCGGATCCATGAGACGCCTTCTCAGGGTGTACCTCCGGTCCCGGAGTTGATTCCTCAAGGCCGTCATCTCGCCGAGATAGTACCGCTCGAGTGATTTCATCTCCTCCACCTGCTCCGGGGTCAGGCGGAGATCCTCCGGCACCCAACAGGGAGGCCCCCTTCGAATCCGGTTCTCCCCCATGGGCTGCTGGGCCCGGGTACGCGGGAGCTGGAACCCCAGCAAAAACAGAGAGATGAACACCACCAGAGCCCTGACTTTCACTCCTCATCTCCTATCCCTTGATTACCTCAAGGGAAACCCTGAAATCAAGGAAGGGATCGGCCTCCCAAGTACTCGGGGGGCCGATCCCTTGGATTCCGTCCGATCTACCAGCAGGGCTGCGCCCTATAACCCTGCGACGCACCGAATCCGGCTCCCCTGCCCATATGCCTCCGGCCGGAACCCGGACCGTAAGCCACGCCAGACCCATAACGACCCCGCCCCGGGGGGAAATACCCTTCCGGAACAACCTGCCGCACGGCAAGCCTGTGGGCAAGAACCTTCTCCTCTAGACGGCGCTGGAGATCGAAGATCTCGCTCGCCTTGGCCCTTATTTCTTCCGAATCTGCCTTGGGGTCGACCCAGAGAGCCCGCAACTCGAGCCTCTTTTGATAGAGTTCCCTCCGGAGAGGAGAGACCTCCTGATAGAACTTCTCCCGCATGCTCTCCAGCCTCTCCCTCTTTTCCGGTGAAAGATCCCTGTCTCTCCCGTACCACTGGGCGCCGTACCCATAACCCTTTCCTGCCCAAGGTCCGTGAGCAGAGACCAGGCCTGCCGCAAGAAGAACGACCGTCGCCACCACAAAACCCGCGATCCTGATTTTCGACTTTCTCATCGTTTTCTACCTCCTTCCCGAATCTGAGATGTTGCTTCTCCATAAGGCAAGGGCTGTGCCAGGAAGGGGCACGATGCGTAAGTCATTTACATATCAAGGCTATTCTACCAGACTTTGGAAAAACCTCCATTCTCGAGGAGTTCCTTCTCGACAATTATGTCGAGGCAAAACAGGGAATCGCTTCAGCTTCTGATTTCATTTCAAAGGCTTATCGGCATTGCTGTGGTTCGACACTACTGGAATGCCTCGACAATCCTGTCGAGGCAATGCCTATGAAGTCCGATCACATGCCTTGTCTAGGCGTTGTATGCCCTCTCAAGAATGTGCCGGAAAAGGCTCATGTCGATATTTCCACCCGTAACTACACAGACCACCTTTCCACGAGCCGTATCGAACTTGTCGAAAAGGAGCGCGGCAACCGCGCTCGCCCCGGCCCCCTCGGCAACGATCTTGGCCTCCTTGGCCAGTGTGCACAGGGCGGATTCCATCTCTCCCTCTGAGACCGTTACGATCCTGTCGACATAATCTCTCACTATCTCGAAGTTGAGTCTTCCGGGCTTCCTCACCGCGATTCCGTCTGCAAAGGTGCGGGCCGAAGAGAGTTCTATGATGCTGCCCGCCTCAACCGACCTGAGCATGGACGGAGCATTCTCGGCCTCAACCCCGACTATCTGAATTTCTGGGTTGATCTGCTTGGCCGCCAGGGCAATCCCCGAAATCCCCCCTCCCCCTCCGATGGGACAGGCGATCAGGCCCACCTCGGGAACGTCCTCCAGTATCTCGAGTCCCATCGAACCGTTGCCCGCTATGATGTCCCTGTCATCGAAACTCGGAACATAGAGATAGCCCTTTTCCCGGGCTAAGGTGTGGGCATAGGCAGCGGCGTCGTCGTAGGTCGCCCCCTTCACTATCACTTGAGCGCCGTTTTCCCTGATCTTATCGATCTTGTTGGCGGGAGCCACCTCGGGAACCACGATCACCGCCCTGATACCATGCCTCATGGATGCCAGGGAGAGACCGAGCCCGTGGTTCCCCGATGAGGCGGTGATGACACCTCTCCCCTTTTCTTTCTCGTTCAAGAGGGCGATCTTGTTGGCGTTTCCCCTGGCTTTGAAGGCCTGGGTCACCTGGAGACATTCGAGTTTCAGGAATACCTCACTCCCCTTCTTCCGGCTCAGGGGGAGGGAATACATACAGGGCGTCCTGACCACGGCTTGCCCGATTCTGTGCCTGGCTTCCCTTATCTCGTCCAGAGCAATGGGGGCGATCTTTTGGTCCGTCATAGGGAGTACTCCTTTCTCCTTTCACTGGTGAGCCGGAGGATTGCCTCCCATCCCCTACCCCCCGTAGCCCAACAACCCGGGGAGCCACAGGGAGAGGAAGGGAACATAGGTAATGATCAGGAGCACGACAATCTCGGCGGCGATAAAATAGAGGGCGTCCTTCATCGATTTCTCATAGGGTATCTTCGCAATCTGGGAGGCGGTCATGAGGGTCATCCCCATGGGAGGTGTCGCATTACCTATGTTTAGGCCCAACATCATGATCATTGCAAAGTGGATGGGGTTTATCCCGATCTTCTCCATGGCCGGCGAAAGCACAGGGCCGAGGATGAGAGCCGCCGGGATGACGTCGATAAACATGCAGACGATCAGGATAAACGCGTCGACGAGGGTGAGGATCACCATGGGATTGGAGCTGATCGAGGTTGCGAGCCTGGCAGTCGATTCGATGACCCCGGAGAGCGTTGTAAACCAGCCAAGGGCCGCAGCAGCGGCAATCAGGAGAAATACGACCCCGGACAGCCGTACAGTGGCGAGCATCGACTCCCAGATGTCCCTGAGGGTGAGGGTCCTGTATCCCAGAAACCCGAGAAGCATGGCATAGAGGGCTCCGAGGGCAGCAGCTTCCGAGACGGTGGTTATTCCGAAGAGAATAGCCCCCAGGATAATCACCCCGGTGCCGAGGGCGACCAAGGCCCGGTAGCTTGCAACTGCAATCTCCCTGAGAGAGGCCCTCTTATGACGCGGGTACCGGCGACGCCAGCTGATATAGAAGCTCTCCACAAGCAAGGCCATGCCGCACATCAATCCGGGAATCAGGGCGGCAGCAAACAGTGCAGGCACCGAGAGCCTCAGGATACTCGCATATAGAACCATGACAATACTGGGGGGGATAACCGGGCCGATGACAGAAGAAGTAGCCGTCACGGCGGCCGAGTAGCTCGACCCGTAGCCGTCCTTCTTCATGGCCGGTATGAGGATCCCGCCGATAGCCACGGTGTCGGTGACAGCGGCCCCCGTGAGCCCGGCAAAGAGGATGCTTACGAGAATGTTGACGTGAGACAGTCCCCCATGGAGATGCCCGAGCAGAGCATTGGAGAACCGGACCAGTTGTTCGGTCATACCGGATCGGTTGAGAAACTCGGCTGCCAGGATAAAGAAGGGGATGGCAACAAGCATATAACCTGCGGTCCCGGCATGCAGACGCGCGGCAACGGGTTCGAGAAAATCCCAACCACCCATCGCGAAGAGGCCGACCATAGACGAAATTCCCATGATGTAGCCGATGGGAATCGCCAGGGCGAGTAGGACAAAAAAGATCAGAAAAGTGATGGCCATTTTATGCCGTTTCTCTACGTTCCATGGCCTTGTCCAGGATGGATGGCCATGCCAGGATGTGGACAAGCTGGATGATTCCGCTCACCGGAACGGCCATGAGGCGCCACTTGAAAGAGATCTGGAGATTGGCTGTAATCATCATGAGCTGGTCCGCCCTCGCAGCGGCAAGCCAGCCCTGCCAGATCACGACGACCAACCAGACGCCGATAATTAGGCAGCCGAAAAGTCTGATGACTCTTTCGTATTTTGGAGGCAAGGCGCGGACCGCACCTTCGATGGCCACATGCTCGCCCTCCTTGAGGGCGACACTGATCCCTGCCAGGGCGATCCAGACCAGGAGGATTCTCGATATGGGCACGGGCCAGGGGAGTGGATTGTTGAGAACGTATCGAAAAAAGACGGCATAGATGTTGATCCCGAAAAGGCCGATCACCAGGACACCGAGGATTTTCAGGACAACCTGGTTCAGCCAATCACTTATGCGAAGAATGACCCTCATGCCAGGGATTCACTCCCTCCTGACTCAGAGGCCGACCGGCGGCAGTCAAACAGGGAGGATCACCGGGCTCCGGGGCCCGGTGATCCTCCCTGCCTCCGACCCGGCTCTCTACAGGCTTTCAACTATCTACCCCATTTCTCCATATACTCGGCGTCGAGCGCCTTACTGATCTCTTCCACCTTGTTCCATGTCTCGTGGATGAACTCCGGTTTGAGTCCGAACTCCTCTGTGGCCCATTTATAGAAAGCCGGCCGCATGATGTCTCGAAAGGCCGCCTTCTCGTCGGGCGTGGGCACGTAGCAGGCCTTGAATTTCTCACAGCATGTCTTCCACCCCAGGACCGTGAGAAACTCCGAGACTCCGTGGCCCATCATGACGGCCTGCCTGGCGGCCCGCAGGATGACGCGCTGATACTCCTCTGGCAGGCCCTTGAACCACTCGTCGTTCACCACCCAGTTCAGGCTGTTGTAGACATGACCGGTCCAGGAGGTGTAGTCACAGGGTTCCCAGAATTTCATAGCCGCATTGAGGCCCGGCGCGTTGAACTGACCATCGGCCACACCGGTCTGCAAGGCGGTGGGCACCTGCCCCCATTCCAAGGGGACGGCCTTGGCCCCGAGTGCCTCCATCATGGCGATGTGGGCCGGGTTCTCCTCCACGCGTATCCGTAGCCCTTTCATGTCCTTGGGCGTCTTGATCAGTCGCTTGTTGTTGGTAAAGGCCACAAAACCACCGCCATCGTCGAACATCCCGATCCAGCGGAGCCCCGTCTTCTGCCGCATCTCGTTCATGAAGTCCGCGTACCACCTGCTGTTGAAAAAAGCCCATGCAACGTTGTAATCGGAAAAGAGAAAGGGCGTGGTAATCACCTGGTACTTGGGAAAGAAGGACGAGAAGGCACCCGAAGAGAGAACCGCACTCTGTACCGTCTTGCCCTTCTGGGCCTTCTGGGTGTACTCGATCTCCGTCCCCAGTGTCATGCCCCCGAAGATCTTGACCTCGATAGCCCCCTTGGTTTGAGTCTGAACGATATTGGCGAACCTGACCAGTGACGGATGCACCTCGTTGTTTGTCATGTCGACAGGGTAATGATGGGCGATCACCATGGTGTACTTTGCCGCCCGGGTCACTCCCGGCGTTCCAAAAGCGACAACGAGGGCGGCTACCAGAACCAACGACAATAACCCTCTCTTTGACAAAGGCTTCATCTCTTGTCCCTCCTCTCCATTGGTTCCTCAGACTCCAATAGCAGACTGCCCCTCTCTGCACCACCTCCTTTTCCGGACACATCTCATCTTATTCCAACCAGCTCGGCACCACCTCCTCACTCCCTCTTTTCCCCACCAAAAGAGCGATCCGAACTCCCCACAGATAGAAGATAATTCCCCCCTTTTTGGGTGTCAAGAAGAAAGTTACGAGGGGTCTTTGTCGCGTTTCCATCAAGGATTCTAAAAGCCTACAAGCCGGCGATCCTCTCTCGATCCGATAGGAGAGCCCCCTATCCTTCCCCTCTTGTGCTCTCGGACGACCCTTTCGGGCTTCCGGCCCGCCACCCCTGCCTCCCTCGCGCCGGCCTGCCATCTATCTCCACTTGGTACAACTCAGACTATTCAGCCGTTGCGTCATTCCTTCGCCTTGCTCAAGAGCCTGCCCTGAACCGAGTGAAAGGACGAGTCCGAGCGACCCTGGGGAGCGAAGAGTCTCTGCTCCGGGCTGCACGGTCGAAATAAAGGCGGGATTCTTCGTCGCTCCGGTCCTGAAAATGACAACCCGGTCAAGAAACAATCGTTGATTCGTCAGGGTGGAGTTTCCCGACTTCTCGGGGAACACCCTTGTCCCCGGGCAACATTGCGGAAGCGGTGGGGTACCCATAAAGGGTGAGCGGGGAGGGGAAAGGTCGTGTTCGTGATTCGTGATTCGTGTTCGTGTTCGTGTTCGTGTTCGTGTTCGTGAGTCGTGATTCGTGTTCGTGAGTCGTGTTCGTGATTCGTGTTCGTGATTCGTGATTCGTGTTCGTGATTCGTGTTCGTGGGGAAGGGGCAGGAACTGCCCGCCCGCGAACCTTCATGCGTTCACCGCGTGAGCTCCGGAGGGAGGGGGAAAATCTGTTCCCCTGCCAAAACAAGAAAAGTCCTAGAGTCGTTTACTTGGAAGAATCCTCGGCCGAGAAAATCAGGAGACTCCGCTTCATCAGGTAATTGACTCTCCTTCTATCTTCAGAATTCCAGATCTAGCCGGTGGATTTTGGATCGCAGGGACCTTGTTCTCATGCGCTTCAATGTGTTAGTCTAATGGGAATTCATGAGAATCAAAAGACCAAGAAGGGACGGATAGTGAGAGGAACTCTTATACTCCTTTTGGTCGTTGTCGGATGGTTTGTCCTCAACCGCTATGTTCTTCCGAAACTGGGAGTCGAAACCTGACTCGCCTCTTCATGTCGTATCGAGGATCGATACGAGCAGGAAAAAGGCCCTCAAGACTAGGCAGCAGGCCCGGCCGGCATCGATCCATCCGGATGTCCTACCCGTCTTTCTTTCCATTCCGGGATCTTGCAATTCTTGTTTCTCCAGGGGGCCGGGTTCCACCCCTCAGATAGTCGATGAGCGGATCCGTAACCAGGGGAACCACCTGCCCGATCATATGGGGCATCAGGTTGGCCATCACCTGGGGCATGAGCCGCGGCATCAGTTCAGCCATGGACTCCGGCATGGGGATCTTTTCCCTCACCCGGTCGAGCATCACCGGCATGACCTTGGGGAGCATCACGGGAAGCAGCCGGGGGAAGAGAAGGGGAAACATGGGCCTCATCAAGTGGAGGGCGCCCGGTATCTTCCCCATGAGCCTCATCATCGTCCCCATACCAAGAGGCATGGCGGAAACCAACTCAGGCCACATGGTCCCCATGAGGTCGGCAAAGCCTTCAGGAGTCATCAGTCCGATCATCGCCTCAAAGGCGGCCCACTGGGATCGCACTTCAGAGTCGGGACCCGGGAAGTCATACCCAAGGGCCGAGGAGGCGAATCTGGCCAGATCCACGATCTCCACGGGAAGGTCCTTCTTGTCCCGCGTGACGCGGAACTGGAATTCACAGCACGGACACAGAGATAGGACCTTTTCCGCACCAGCCTCAACCGCCTCGTCGAGGCGGATCTTGCCGATATCGGCGGCCACGGGGGGATCCTTGACCAGGGTGAGCACCGAACCGCAGCAGTGGGCGTTCTGCCGGTTGTGTGTCATCTCGACCAGGTTCACCCCCGGGATCGCCCTGATCAGATCCCGGGGAGGTTCATAGACCCCAGAGACCCTGCCGATGTGACAGGAGTCGTGCCAGGTCACGGTCACTGGCTGCCGACCGTTCCGGGGGAAACGGAACTTCCCTTCTCTGATTCTCTCCGATAGGATCTCGCTGTAATGTCTCGCCGTGATGCCGTACTCTATACCGAGCTTTTCCGCCCAAATGGGGTAAACCCGGCGCCACATCATGTCGCACGCAGGACACGAGGCGATCACAGTCTCGGCACCGGCCTCCTTCACGGCCTCCAGGTTTCTCTTCATGATCTCGGCGAAGAGGTCCCACTTGCCCGCAACCAGCATGGGGATGGCACAGCAACTCTCCTTTTCTCCGAGATAGGTGAAATCCACACCGGCGGCATCGAGAAGCCGGACGGTGGCCATGGCTATGTCGTTTTCCACATAGCTGGCCGTGCAACCGGCGAAATAGACGTTCTTCGCCCTGTGGGAAGGCCCGTGCCTGGCCATCAGGTCTTGCGGGAACCATGCCGGCCGATCCTTGCGAAAACCCGCCCAGATGTCACCCTCGGCACGCAGGGCCGCGGCCATCATCTCAAAAGGCGGGAAGGTCATCTTCCTGTCCTCGTCCACCAGCTTGCCCCGAAGCTTCATCCACGAGGATTCGATGGGAAGCGACGCGGAACAGCGTAGGTCACAGAGCTCACAGGTCGTGCAGACCAGGAAGGTGTCGACCATGGATTGATCCCACTCCTCGCGGCCCTCCATATATTCCCGCAGCCAGTACCACTTGCCGCGGGGGCTCTGGCTCTCCCAGCCCCGGCCATAAAACTGGTCGCATTCGTCGATGCAGTAACCGCACTGGGAGCAGCTGTAGGCGTACCAGGCCACATCGGCGGGAATCCCCCGCACGGGTCGGGTGGGGTGCTCGCCCACCCGGGTGATTACGTAATTGCCCAAGGGCCTGACCAGGGGTTCGAAAAAATACGCGACCCTGAGAGCCGTGCCCGCCAGGCCACCGTCGACGACCTTGCCCGGGTTCATGATGCCCCGGAGGTCAACTTCCCTCTTCCAGGCCCGGAGTTTTTCGGCCCTCTCTTCGCCGAGGATCTCCTTGGCGCTCTTTGAGAAATAGAGTCCCGTGGCATAGGGCCTC
>JAFDHF010000041.1 GCA_019308905.1 Deltaproteobacteria bacterium | reverse complement strand
TTGTCAACAATGCCAAGAAGACTGTTGGTTGCATGAAGATCAAAAGCCGCGTACAATTCCATAAGGCACCTCCTTGGGTTGAGACTGGTTTGTTTCCCTGAGCATACCAGAAAACCCTTTGCCGGTATGCTCAGGAGGTGCCTCTTATATGAGTATCAAATCTCGTTTTGAGTCTTTTCAGAAATTCCTCTTCCAAAGACAGGACACGTTCCACTTGTAGGAGATTAGGAGTGAGCATGGTTTTGTTTCCTTGGTACGTATTGGTAGATTTTGGGAAGGGATGAAGACGGTTTTTTGGGGGGAGGTCAGGCGGTGTGGCCGGTTGCTGGTATTGATCAACTCCCCTTTTGTCCCGGACCGAGGTCTGCTTTTTCCTGGACTATCAACCTGCAATCGGCTCTAACAAATTGTACTTACACGGTAATTTGATAAGAATGTCCAAAAAAAGACTTGACCCCTTCAGGGAAGTTTTGATTGAAAAGACCGGATATTTCTGCTATTACAAAGGCCGGGGGATAACCGGTCGTTACTGAGAAAAGGCTGTGGAGCGAAAGCAGGGACTTTTTCGGGTGATCTCACCTCTTGAGCCGACCGTCCTCCCCGAAGGGCCGGGCTTCGGGCGTATCTGCCGTTGCGGGCCGCTTTGGGAAGCGAGTGGATCGGGGCTCAGGATCTGGAAGACCTGCTCAGAGAGGGGAACTCGCCTTTCCGGTGACGACCAGCTAGGCGGGAACCTTGGATTCCACTGGATGGAGGAGGACCGATGAAGGCAATCTTACTTGGTGCAGGCTATGGGACTCGGCTTTATCCCCTCACCTTGGACAAACCGAAGCCGCTTCTGCCTGTCGGCAACAAGGCGATCGTGGAGCACATTCTTGAGAGAATCGGCAGGATCCCGGCGATAGACGGTGTGCTCCTGGTTACAAACGACAAATTTGCGAGCCACTTCGAGGCATGGAAACAGGGGTTTCAATGGACGAGGCCCATCGAGATCCTCAATGATGGGACCACTTCCAATGAGGACAGGCTCGGGGCAGTGGGAGACATTTACTTCGTGTTGAAGCAGAAAGGGATCGACGAGGAGGTCCTGGTCGTGGGTGGGGACAACCTCTTCGAATTTGATTTGAACAGGGCAAGCGGGTTTTTCCGGGAAAAGGGTGGCCCTGTGGTGGGGCTTTACGACATGGGCGACAAGGAAAAGGTGGCCGGTCTGTATGGGGTAGTGTCGATCGATGAGGACTCAAGGATCGTGGGCTTTGAGGAGAAACCAAAGAACCCGAAATCCTCCCTGGTCAGCACTGCTCTCTATTTCCTCACCCCCCGAGACCTGCAGACCCTGAGGGTATACATCGAGGAGGGCAACAGACCCGACAATCTGGGCGACTTTGTGCGGTATCTTGTCGAGAGGCAGGACGTCTACGGCTACGTGTTCAGGGAAAACTGGTTTGATATCGGAAGCTTCGAGCAGCTTGAGAGGGCCAACGCGCATTTCTCCAAGGCCCCTTGAATCTTTCACAGGAGATAACGGGGCATCCGTGCAAGGAGCCAGATGAGGAACTCGCCGTAAGAGATCTCCCACATGGCCACGTCGAGAAGTCTGTTGATCGTTTCCCGCTGGGTGGCAAGGGTCTTCAGGAAGACCCCCGGCAGGCTGTGAACGGTTCTCGACAGGTAATAGGCCTGGCGGAGTCTCGCACCGAATCTCGCCTCGCATCTGTCTCGGAAGGCGGCCAGATCGGGCGTCGAACCAGGAGTCCCGTTGAGGGTGTCGTGGATGGTTTCCGCCGCGAGCTTCCCTGACAGGATCGCATAGCCGATTCCCTCACCCGCGAAAGCATCCACGAAGCCGGCCGCATCTCCCACAAGCAGTACTCGATCTCCTGTCACCCTCCTCCGGAACCCTCCGAGGGGGACGAGATGTCCCCGGATCCTCTCCGCCCTTTCAAGACCCTGTTCCGTCAGGAAGTGTTTGAGCAGATGGATCGGGTTTGTCGCCCGGCCGTGTATGCCGCCGATTCCCACCGAAAGGTATCCCCTGTGGGGGAAAATCCATCCATACCCCCGGCGCGACACACCGAAGTGGATGTGGATCTTTCCCTGGGTAAGCTTTTGGATCTCATCATGAGAGCTCCTGATCTCCGTGACGGCAGTCACGGCAACCTCGTTGCGCCGGTAAGGGCCTCGGACTCTCCTTGCCAGCTTCCCCATTGCTCCCTCTGCGATTACAAGGTACTTTCCCCGGAAGGATCCCCCGCTGGTAGCCACTTCCACGTGGCCGGGCCTCACGTCGAACCCGGTCGCCTTGGTGGCGAGCAAGACGCTGGCTCCTGCCTGCTTTGCCCGTTCGAGGAGAAGATCATCGAAGGAGGACCGGGATACCAGGATTCCCACAGGCGAGGGTTTGTATGCCTCGGCGAAGTGGTCTTGGAAAAAGACGCGCCCCCCATGCCATTCGAGCTCGACCAACTCCTGGGGCAGTTCGAAGTCGAGCCCTGAGAGGGCCCAACGGGTGACCCCTCCCGCGCATGGCTTGTATCGGGGAAACCGCTCTTTTTCGACCAGAAGAGTGTCTAACCCTCGAAGGGCGCACTGTCTGGCTGCAGTCGATCCCGAGGGTCCGGCGCCGACGACGATGACATCGACTACCCTTCCTCTCATGTTCCAATCCATACCACCACAGGGCCGGCTCCGTCAATGCTTCGGCCCGGTTTCCTCGAGCCTGGTCCCGATCCTCCCGCCGTCTGACTCCCTGGGAGGTCGAAAACCCGGTGAGAAGGAAGCCGGGGATGGTCTGGAGCAGAGCCGTACGGCAGGGGTTTTCCATGGTGCCTTTCGTCGCAAAGTCAAACCTGGAAATCATCAGCGGAACAGTGTATACTTTATATTTTCATGGCCAGGGGGAAGAGTTTGGAAAGAGAATCGAGAAAAGATCTCGGGCCGCTCCTAAATCCACGGTCCATCGCCGTGGTGGGGGCTTCAGAGAAGATCGGTGCGGGTTCCCTCGTGATCGAGAATCTTCGAAGCCTTGGGTTTGAAGGAAGGATCATACCGATCAACCCGAGATATTCAGCCGTGATGGGCCTCGTCTGCTATCCTTCCCTCGCCTCTGTTCCGCCTGATGAGAAGATCGATTGCGTCGCCGTTGTCCTCGGGCACGAACGGGTCATCCCGGTCATCGAGCAGGCGGCTCTGCGGGGCGTGCGGGGGGCCTGGGCCTTTGCGAGCGGGTTTGCGGAAGCCGGCCCCGAAGGAGCCCGCCTGCAGGAGCGATTGACAGAGGTGTGTCTCGAGAACGATATCCTCTTTTGTGGACCCAATTGTGTCGGATACGCCAACCTCTATGGTCGGGTTGGAACGTTCAGCGCCCCCCTGTCGCCGACCCTTGAAAAGGGAAAGGTGGGTGCGGTGGCCCAGAGTGGATCTGTCATCCTTGCCCTTGCCAACAGCAACAGGGGGATCGGTTTCAGTACGCTGATATCAAGCGGTAACGAGGCGGTATTGGACACGACCGACTACCTGGAGTATTTCCTGGACGACGAGAATACCGAGGTGATCATCGCCTTTCTCGAGGGAATACGCCGCCCTGAGGCGTTCGTTCGGGCTTGCAGAAGGGCCGCGGATATGAACAAGCCTCTGGTCGTCGTGAAGGTGGGCCGTTCAGGACTCGCGCAAAAGACGGCCGTCACCCATACAGGTGCCCTGACCGGGTCCGACGAGGTCCATGATGCTCTTTTCAGGAAACTCGGAGTGATCCGGGTGGATGATCTCGACCAGTTGCTCGAAACAGCAGAGGCCTTTGTTCGTTGCAGGAAGAGCCTGCCCAAGGGGGACCGTGTTGGTCTCATCACGGTTTCCGGAGGTGAGATCGGCCTGATCGCGGATCTGGCCGAAAATCTGTCCTTCTCGTTTCCTCCCCTGTCGAAGGCGGCCCGGGAGGAACTCGAAAAGAGACTTCCACCCTTCACACCTGTGGGGAATCCTCTGGACGCGTGGGGAAGCGGAGACCTGAGAGAGACCTATCCTGCCTGTCTCGAGGTCATGGCCCGGGAAGAGAATATCGATCTGATTGCCGTCTCACAGGATTCCCCTCCGGGAATGGCTGAAAAACAGGTGGACCAGTATGCCGATGTGGCCAGAGCAGCAGTTCGGGCTGCGTCCATGGGAAAGCCCGTCGTCGCTTTCAGCCATGTTTCAGGGGGTCTGGACCCTACCGTGAAGGGTATTCTGGATCGCGGAGGTGTCCCTTTCCTCCAGGGAACAAGGGAGAGCCTCCTCGCTATCCACAATCTGATCGCATACGGCCGGTTTCAGCGAAGCAGGACCCTCAGGGAGGAGAGGCCGGGAGAGTCACCCGTCGATTTGGCCGGAATGATACAGCGAATCCGCGGGGAGAGAAGGGTTCTCCCATACGGCGAGAGCCGGGATATCCTCAAGGCCTATGGGATCCAGGTCGCGGAAGGGCGCCTTGCACGATCGGTGGAGGAAGCCCTGGAAGCAGCCGAGGCGATCGGGTACCCGGTTGTCCTCAAGGGGCAGTCGCCCCGGATTCTCCACAAGACAGAGGCCGGGTTGGTCGAGGTCGGTGTGCGCGACGGTGTGGAACTCCGGACCCTGTTCGGAGAGATCAGGAGGAGGGCCGATCGATACGACCCCGGCGCCGAGTTTGAGGGAGTTCTGGTCCAGGAGATGGTTTCGCCGGAGGCCGTCGAGGTGATAGCGGGCATCTCCAGGGATCCTTCGTTCGGCCCGGTGGTGGTCCTGGGGCTGGGCGGCATATTCGTAGAGCTCTTGAAGGACACGAGCTTGAGGCTTGCTCCCATCACCCTGGACGATGCCTACTCGATGATTTCCGAGCTGAAGGGCAAGACACTTCTCGAGGGATTCCGGGGGAGAGAAGGAGCGGACGTCGATTCCCTCGCACGGGTCATGGTTCAGGTCGGGCGGATGGCCGTGGATTTGAGAGAGTTGCTGGTGTCCATGGATTTGAACCCCTTGATGGTTCTTCCCAGGGGCAAAGGGGTTCGAGCAGTCGATGTGGTCGTGGAAGTGGGCGGTGGCGATCTTGACGGGAATCCTGGTACCTGATAGGGATAGGATCTCGTCTGCCGTCAAAGGAAAGAAGAGGAGGAGTATTGCATGAGAGTCCTGCTTTCTGGAAACGAGGCCATTGCCAGGGGAGCATACGAGGCAGGGATTCAGGTGGCTGCCGGCTATCCGGGAACACCCAGTTCAGAGATACTTGAAAACGTGGCAAAGTATGAAGAGATCTATTCTGAATGGTCTGTGAACGAAAAGGTGGCCATGGATATGGCGGCCGGAGCGGCCTATTCCGGGCGTCGAGCCATGGTCACGACAAAGCAGGTCGGAATGAACGTTCTGTCGGATTCGTTGTTCTACACGGTCTACACGGGCCTGGAAGCGGGCCTTGTCGTAGTCACCGCCGACGATCCGGGCATGTTCAGTTCACAGAACGAGCAGGACAACCGTTACTATGCAAAGTTGGGAAAGCTCCCCCTCCTCGAACCTGGAGACAGCCAGGAGGCCAAGGACTTCGTGATTAGGGGAATCGAACTAAGCGAGAGCTTCGACACCCCGGTCATGATCCGGACCACCATGCGTACCTCCCACTCCAAATCCCTGGTCGACCTTGGTGAACGTCCTGAGATGAAGGAGGAAGTCGGACCGTTTACCCGTAACGCGGAGAAATACAACTGCATGTGTCTCTGGGCAAAGAAACGCCATCCCATGGTCGAGGACCGTCTGCTCAGACTCGCCGATTACGCCGAGACCTTCCCCTGGAACCGGATCGAGTGGGGGGATAGGAGCCTGGGAATCATCGTGAGCGGCGTGGTCTACGAATACGCCAGGGAGGTGTTCCCGGATGCCTCCTTCCTGAAACTCGGCATGACCTTTCCCCTGCCCAGGCTTCTTATTCGCGAATTTGCCGGCGGGGTGAAAAGGCTGGTCGTTATCGAAGAGCTGGATCCCTTTCTGGAGGAACAGATCAAGGCCATGGGCATCGAAGTGGTGGGAAAGGAGATCTTCCCGCCTTGCGATGAACTGTTGCCCCAAACCCTCAGAGACTTGGGAACCAAGGCAGGGCTTCTTCCCGAAGACCGGGCAAGAGGAGCCGGTACCCAGCCGAGCGGCGAACTTCCCGGCCGGAGTCCGGTGCTCTGTCCGGGGTGTCCGCACCGGACGAGCTTCTATCTCTTGAACAAAATGAAGTTGCCTGTTGCCGGGGACATCGGATGTTACAACCTGGGAGCCCTTCCTCCTTTCAACGCACAGCACACGATGGGCGCCATGGGAGCCAGCATCGGAGTCCTCCACGGAATGGGCAAGGCGCGGCTTCCAGAGCCTGCCGCAGCTACCATCGGGGACTCGACGTTTTTCCATGCCGGAATTCCCCCCCTGCTCAACATGGTTCACAACCATGGGGTCGGGACCGTGATTATCATGGACAACTTTACGACGGCGATGACGGGACACCAGGACAACCCGGGAAACGATTTCACCTTGATGGGAGAGGCGACAAGGAGGGTCGATATCGCTGAACTGGTCCGGGCCTTGGGGGTCGAGAAGATTCTGACTGTAGACGCCTTTGACGTGGAAGCCATGGAGAGTGCCTTGAAGGAGTGCACGGGTTATGGAGGTACGGCCGTTCTTATCGCCAGGGGTGCGTGCGTGTTTGTCTCGAGGAATCCCCAGCCGGCTTACGTTGTGGATACGGACCTCTGTACGGCTTGCGGCCGGTGTTTCAGGCTGGGCTGTCCGGCCATCGTGAAAGGCGAGGAGAGGAACGAAAAAACCGGGAGAAGAAAAGCCCAAATCGATCCGGTGCTCTGTACCGGATGCGATGTGTGTCGGCAGGTCTGTCCGACAGAGGCCATACGGAAGCCGGAAGGAAATCCATCGTGAAAGAGCGGGGTGGGGGTATGTCGGGAAGGGCTTTGAATTTTCTCATCGCAGGGGTCGGAGGCCAGGGGATCGTAATGGCCAGTGACATCCTCTCTGAGGTTGGAGCCCGGTCGGGTTATGATGTGAAGAAATCCGATATTTTGGGTTTGGCGGTTCGGGGTGGCAGCGTTGTCAGCCACGTTCGGTGGGCGGAAAGGGTCCACGCACCGGTCTTGGAAGAGGGGAATGCCGACTATCTGATCGGGTTTGAGTGGCTGGAGGTCTTTAGGAGAATCTCCTACGTGAAGGCCGGGGGCACGATCGTGGTGAATGACTGCCGGCTCGATCCTGTTTCAGTCAGTTCCGGTCAGCTCCCGTACCCGGACAGGACAGAGATGTTGTCACAATTGGAAAGGGCGGCCGGGAAGGTCTATGTGATCCCGGGACTGGAGACAGCCATCGAGCTCGGCAATTCCCGAACTCTCAATATCGTCGTCCTGGGAGCGTTGTCGAAACTGCTCGACATCGAGGCGGGGGTCTGGAAAGAGGTGGTCAAGGAGAGGGTGCCGGCGAGGCTGGTTGCCTTGAACCAGAAGGCCTTCGAAAGGGGGAGGTCGTTGACCGGATAGCCCCTCCAATGAGCCCGGAGGAAACAAGGGAAAGGAAGGAGAGCAACCGTTGAGCCTGGAATCAGAGAGACCGATACTGTTTACGAGAGGGAACCCGGCGGCCGAGGGGCTGCCTTTATCCGAGATCATCGACTGTGCCAGGACCGTGTTTCAAGAGGAGGGGAAGGTACTGTTCCAATACGGACACTACTCGGGTTACACTCCTCTGCGCGAGTGGATCGCGCAGAGATACCAGGTCAAGCTCGAGCAGGTCCTGATCGGAAACGGTTCCATGGAATTCCTCACCTTCATCGCGGGAATCCTGGTCGAGAGAGGCGATACCGTCTACCTCGAGTACCCGAGCTATGACAGAGCGATCACGGCGATGAAGCGGGCAGGGGCCGACGTGGTCGGCATACCATTGGAGCCGGATGGGATAAGCATCGAAAGCCTGCGAAAAGAGCTGGAAATCTCTGTTCCGAAGCTCTTCTATATCATCCCCGATTTTCAGAACCCGTCCGGGGTTACCACCTCACTGGAAAAGAGAAAGGAGATCGCCCGCCTGGCCGAGCAGTATGGCTTTCTTGTGATCGAGGACGGTCCTTATCGAGATCTCAGGTACCGTGGAAAGGATATCCCCACCATAAAGGAGCTCATCCCGGAAAGGGTCGTTCATGTCTCGTCCTTCTCCAAGGTTCTCAGCCCCGGGCTCCGCATCGGGTTCTTGATAGGCCCGCCCGATCTGATGCCGGAGTTGCACAAGTGGAGCGAGGACACCTACATCCATCCGGCACTGCCGACCCAGGGGATAGCCTATGAGTATTGCCGGAGAGGGCTTCTCGGGCCCAACATCGAAAGGCTGAAGACCCTTTATCGTCCAAGGATGGAGGCCATGCTGGAGGCCTTGGACAGGTTCATGGAAGGGGCGGAATGGATCAAGCCCGACGGAGGGTTCTTCATATCGGTCACGCTTCCCGACACCATCGACGGCAAGGCTGTAAGGGAAAACTCAAGAAGCTTCGGCATTGTTTTGACGGACGGAAGGGGATTTTTCCCTGACCGGAGAGGCGACAACTTCATCAGGCTCCCCTTTTGCGCACTTACACCCGAGGAGATAGAAGAGGGAATAAGGAGACTGACCAGGGCGATCGAGCGTTACAAGAGATAGGGCACTCGTCGGCTGAAAGGATTCTACAATGAGAATACTTGTCATCAACCCGAATACCTCGGTACGGATGACTGATCACATCCGGCAGGAACTCGTCCGGATAAAACGTCCTGACACGGAGTTGGCCGTTCTTTGTCCCGAAAGGGGACCCGATACGATAGAGTCCGCCTATGACGAGGCCATCGCGGTTCCACCGACCCTCGACCTGGTCAGGAAGGCCAATCGAGAGGGATACGATGCCGTGATCCTGGCCTGTTTCTCGGATCCAGGCCTGGAAGCCGCAAAAGAGATATCGGAAATCCCGGTCATCGGAATCGAGGAGTCGAGCCTCCACATGGCCGCCATGCTGGGAGCCAAGTTCTCCGTCATCACCCCCAGGAAAGAGCGCATTCCATCGAAAAGGGAGCACGTACACATGCGGGGGTTGGATCACTTCCTGGCTTCGATCCGTAGCCTCGATCTCTCGGTGGCCGAGACCGATGCAGACCCGGAAAAGACAAAGAGAAGAGTCTTCGAGGTGGCAAGAAGGGCCGTCGAGGAGGACGGCGCAGAAGTAATCATACTGGGATGCGCCGGAATGGCGGGCTATGCACCCGAGATAGAGGAAAAGCTGAAGATCAAGATCCTCGACCCCTCGGCAGTCGCTCTGAAGGTGGCTGAGGCCATGGTCGACCTGGGATTGGTCCATAGCAAGGTGGGCCTTTTCTCTTCTCCTCCCGAAAAACCGTTCAAGTAGTAGTGATGCCGCGTCATTCACGGGGGGATAGCGAAGAGAACCCTTCCCATGTCGATCTGATGTGGGAAAGCACCAAAGGCGCCTCCCTTTCGAGGTTCATGAATCTCCTGTCGAGATCCTCGACGCTCATCGTGTACGTGTAATCAATTTCCCGTAGTTTTTTCAATAACCCCTCAACAGGGTATGAAGGCAAAGTGGTAGTTACATTGCGAGCCTCACTCAGACCGGAGATATCAGGGACCGGCATGTGTACGTGGCGCAGAAGGCCATGGGTTTCGGTGATTACGTTCAGTGGTTCACCATCAGCGGTCATGTGATACAGATCAGCCAGGACCTTGACCTCCGGCCTGCCGAGCTCACTGGCTAGGGCTACCGCCTCCGAGACCGAGTTGATCACGTTGCAGTTCCTTCGCAAGATAGGCTCTATCACAACGGTGATATCGTTCTCGGCCGCCACGTCGGCGGTCATTTGCAGGAAGCGAACGATTTGTTGATGGGCCCTTTGCCTGGGAAAACCTTCCGGGATATTTCTCGCCCCCGGGCTCCCAAAAACAACCACTTTGCCGCCCAGTTCCCCGATTCTGCCCATAGTCGTCCTGACGTAATCGGTGACATTTGCGAAGTCCACCTCTCCACCCACCAGCCGGAGCTCTCCAGGTAGGAACCTCCTCCATGCCTCAGGCCTAATGCTAAAACCGCCCAGCCGTTTCTTCAAATTCGCTATTTCGGCCTTGCCGACTTCAGGGGCCACGTTCGTGACAGTGAGCTCCACATAGTCATAACCCGCTCGTTCCGCCGCACCAATATCTTCCACACAGACACAGATCCCGAATTTCATTCACTTTGCTCCTCTATTACATGGTGTCTTGATCGAAAAACCCTAACCTCCGCTTCCAGATTATTCCGGTGCAGCTCTTCCCGAGCCTGCTACACGATCAGCTTCCGGTGGCAATAGTGCGACTATTCTGCGTGTTTGTCAACAGAAGGCATTGCACCGAGAGGGGGTCTTCGCAAAAAGTCTGACTTGCTGCGGAGCACAATTCGATTCCAAATCCGACGCCGGGTGTCATGCCTATTCCGAGTCCCAACTGAAGACGATTATTCTGGGGTTTCCTGACTTTTGGAGAACACCCTTGCCTCGGAGCGACATTGCGGAAGCGGTGGGGTACCCATCAAGGGTGAGCGGGGAGGGGAGAGGTCGTGTTCGTGATTCGTGTTGATAGGGTCACCGCGTGAGCTCAGGAGCGAGGGGACAAGGGTGTTCTCCTGCCAAAACAGAAAAAAATCGTGAAGTCATATACTTGCAAGAATCCTCGGCCGAAAACTCAGGAACTCCAACATTATTTCCTTGACTCAGATTAGCCGCTCGGATATATTCTCGTTCTGGTTGATCGAGGGTCTCCGCCTTGTAGGTAAAACGAAAAGGTGGGGGCGTAATGTCTTTTCCAAAAAAGGAGGTGCAAGATGAAGCGTTTGGGAACAGTGTGGTTTTTGGGCTTTCTGGTGATCGTCCTTGCATTTGGCGTATCCATAGCCCAGGCAAGGAGCCTTGACCAGATTATCAAGGCAGGAGAGATTCGTGTCGGTATCAATCCCACCCTGCCACCGCTCGGGCTTTTCAATGAAAAGAATGAGATAGACGGTTTCGACAAGGATTTTGCTGTCGAAATCGCCAAGAAACTCGGTGTGAAGCTGAAGGTGGTGCGAGTCGGATCGCCAGACCGTATTCCATTTGTGGCTGCGGACAAGATCGACTTCGTTATGGGTGCGATGACCCGCAATTCCGCGCGGGCAAAAATCATCGATTTCACACTACCGATTACCACGGAGGCTTTCGGTGTATTAACCACAAAGAAGATACCTTATGAGAATTATAAAGAATTTAACCGTAAGGACATTACATTCGTACAGGTGCGCGGTACAACGCCCATTCCTTTCATCCAGAAAAATCTCCCCAAGGCAAAGATACTGCTTCTCGACAATTACCCTGATGTCATTCGTGCCATTGCACAGGGGCGCGCCGATGCAATGATAGATGTCATAGACTATATGTGGAAGTACATGAAAACCCACAAGCAAGTCAAATGGAAGGTGATCAAGACCCCGGTCGAAATCTACTTCAACTGCTTAGGTGTGGCCAAGGGAAATTACACACTGAGGGATTGGCTGAATGTAGCGATCTACGAGTTATATAGGGATGGAGTCGTAGATAGGCTATGGGAGAAATGGTTTGGCGGACCTATAGTATTCAAAGTACACTGGAGCGAGTGGTTCTGATACCAGTCCCGGGGGCTGCCCGGCACTTATAAAGTCGGGCAGCTCCTATGTTAGTTAATGCTGATTTAGATTCGGTTAATGCATTATACCCTTCAATTCGGCCAGGTTCTCAAATACCTTCCCTATCTGATCTCTGGCGCCTGGCTCAGTTTTCAGATTGCCTTCCTTGCCTTTTGCGGCGGCATGGTCATTGGGCTTGTGGGTGCCCTGGGCAAGACCTTCGGTGGTCGAGTATTCCGCAGTGTTGTCGGCACCTATGTGACCTTCTTCACGAACACACCCCAGTTGGTCCAGATATATTTCCTCTTTTTTGCCTTACCAGAGGTGGGCATCCTGCTGACACCTTACGAAGCCGTACTGGTCGGGATGACGTTGAATGCAGGCGCATACCTCACAGAGATCCAGAGAGCGGGATTCCTTTCGGTCCACAGAGCCGAAATGGAAGCAGCCGAAACAGTGGGAATGTCACTTATCCAGTCTGTGCGGTATGTGATCTTCCCCCATATTATCAAGGTTCTGTTTCCTCCTCTGTCTAATCTTTACATCATCATGACACTAGGTACCTCTATGGCGGCAATCTTCGGCGTAGAAGAGCTAACCGGCCGTGCGTTCAACGTCAATGCTCTCACGTTTCGGTCAATCGAGGTCTTTTCGGTAACGGCAGCGCTTTATTTTCTAGTTACTGTGGCGGCCAGTACGATCTTGGTACTCCTGGGACGCTGGCTGTTTAGGGTTAAGAGCAAGGTGTTTTGATGTTCGCAGCATTATTTGAAGAAATTCCAAAGTTTTTTGCCTACTACAATGTAGTGTTTCTCCTGAAGGCCGGGTTGACCACCTTGTGCCTATCCGCTGTGGGATGCATAATTGGATCGTTGGTCGGATTTTTCCTTGCGGTTGTACGCATTACCCGGGGAGTTTCGTTGCTGCCGGCGCGTCTCCTTTCCATATCGTACATCGAGTTCTTCCGGCGGGTCCCCTTTCTTGTTACCCTGATGTTTATATTCTTCATGTACCATGCCCTCGATCTCGATGTCTCTGTCTTCATCGTCGGATTGACCACGGTTTGCCTGATTGCGGCCAGCTATACAGGAGAAATCGTGCGTGCGGGTATAGAGTCCGTGCACGTAACGCAGTGGGAAGCGGCCGATACCATGAACTTCAACCTGGTCCAGAAACTTGGCATGGTGATTCTGCCCCAGGCTTGGAAGGTCATCTTGCCACCTGTGTTCAGTTTTTTCATTCTATTCATAAAGGACACTGCCCTGGCATCACAAATTGGGGTTATCGAGCTCACATATGCCGGTAAGGTGCTGAACAATAAAGGGTTCTCTCCAGCGCTTGTGTTTGGAACGGTTTTGGCTCTGTACTTTATCATCTCCTACCCGCTCGCCCGTCTTGGTGTGTGGATGGAGAAGAAGCTCGGCGTCTCCGGGTGCCGAGAGTGATACCTGCGAAGGGGCTGCCGCATTGTGACCAAACAGGGCAGAACTAGGGATATCGTCTCCTGCGCAATGGCTCTTTTTTGCCAAAGCGGTCAGGCTCGTTCTTAGGGATGATGATACGACCGGGGAAGTGGGAAAAGCCGGGGAGGTTCTAGCCGATTAAAGGCTCAGACCGGGCCAGGGAGCTCATGGTCAAAATCCTGCCCCACCATGGTCCGCTCTTCCTTGGGATGGTCGCACGGAGATGGAAAGACTCCAGAATCTGAGAGGGAAGGTGCAGACTGTAACGGGGTTGACAGATCCGGAGGCACTTGGTCCTACGCTTATGCACGAACACATATTATGTGACCTGACCCCGCCCGGACGTTTCAGATCCGCAGAACCTGAGGTGGAGATTAGCCTCGAAAACACTTGGGAGATTCGTTACCACTGGTGCAACCATCCGGGCAATAACCGATTGGATCAGGAGGAGGTTGCTGTCCGAGAGCTGGTGAGGATGCGAGAGGCCGGCGGCCGATCTGTCGTGGAATTGACTTGTAGAGGGTTGAAGCGCAATCCGGTGGGACTGAGACGGGTGTCTGAGCAAGCAAACGTTAATATCATTATGGGTTGCGGCTACTATACCGAGGAGTTCCTTGCTCCTGGTATGAGAGAGATGTCCGTTCAAATGATTGCTGGAGAGATGATTTCTGATATCCTTGAGGGTGTGGGGGATACCGGCATCCGGGCCGGGATAATCGGCGAGATCGGATGCTCATTTCCGCAGGCTGAACTGGAGAAGCGAGTTCTATGCGCGGCTGTCATTGCACAGCGCGAGACCGGTGCCGCGATAAATATTCATCCTGGGCGGCATCCCGAGGCGCCTCTTGGGATCGTCAGGTATATTGAAAGAAACGGGGGTGATCCGAGCAGGGTCATTGTCAGTCACATCGACAGGACGATTTTTGACCACAAGACGCTTTTTGAACTGGCTGAAACCGGTTGCATGATCGAATACGATTTTTTTGGGATCGAATCCTCTTACTATCCATTTCAGGACGTCGACCTTCCAAACGATGGCATGCGATTGAAATCGATCCGTGCGCTCATTGACAAAGGGCGTCTGTCCCAGGTGGTGATTTCGCAGGACATCTGTAGCAAGACGCGGCTTGTTTGCTATGGCGGGCACGGATACGGGCATATTTTCGCTAATATCGTCCCAATGATGAGGAGAAAGGGTTTCAGTGATTCTGAAATCGAGGCGGTCCTTGTCCAGAACCCTGGACGCCTGGTTGCTTTTGTATGAACCGGATCAGAACCTCAGACGTTACTTATCGTTATTCCGAATTTCCAAGATTATCATCTTATTATTGGACGAAATGGCATGCTTGTCTTTGTTTCCAAGATCTTCTGGCCGATTTTCTGTGATGATCGACTAGTTGTTTGGTGTGTCAAGTGATCCCATCTGATTCAGCAACCACCTCCTTCATGCCTCGGGATGTGTGGTTTGCACGGGCCCGCCTGAAGAATCTGATCTTCCGTACGCCGATCCTCTTCTCATCCAGGCTGAGCCGCAGGACGGGCTGCCAGGTCTACCTGAAGATGGAGTGCTGGCAGGTGTGCGGATGCTTCAAGGTCCGCGGAGCAATCAACATGGTTTCCGCTCTCACTCAGACCGAGAGGACCCGGGGTCTTGTGACCTGTTCAAGTGGCAACCACGGTATTGCTCTCGCCTATGCGGCGAGCATTTTCGGGAGACCGCCGACGAGGATATTCTTGCCCAGAGGGGCTGACCCAAACAAGGTGGAGAGGCTAAAGGCCTTTGGTGCCGAGGCTGTTCTGCACGGCGCAGATTTCCTCGAAACCCTGGATGAGGCCCTGCGGTATGCAAAGGAGAGCGGCGCGACCTATGTTCATTCCCACAGTCATCGGCTGGTTATCGCAGGGCAGGGGACGATTGGGCTGGAGATCATGGAGGACCTTCCCGGTGTGGAAACGATTCTTGTTCCGATTGGCGGCGGAGGGCTGATCTCCGGTATCGCAACGGCTGTTAAATGCGCCGCTGAGCAGGTGAGAATCGTGGGCGTGGAGCCTACTGCCGCACCAGGCGCCTACCTTTCTTTTCAGGATGGCCGCTGTCACGAACGGGTTGACATCCGGCCCTCAGTCGCGGATGGACTTCTAGGCACACTGACGCCGTTAACGTGGGAGGTATCTTGCAATTTGGTTGAGGGAGTCAAATTGGTGGAGGAGGATGAGATCATCCAGGCCATGCGGGTATTCCAGGAGGACGAGCAGTTGATGGTTGAAGGATCTGCATCGGTTGGTCTGGCTGCTGTCTTGGGTGGCAAAATCGATGTGCATGGCCAGAAGGTGGTCCTTGTAATAACCGGTCGCAATATAGACGCCACCAAGTACAACAGGCTGATCAGTCGGGCGAAATAGTCGGCCTGAGTGGGCAACATCTGGACAGATGGGCTGTCTTCGAGGAAGGGCCAGGAGTTTTCACACCGAATACTCCTGGAAATGTCGCTTCCCGAGAGGTAATATACTTGTTTGAGTGCTAGCCGAGTTGAGAGGAGGACCACTGTGAAAGCTCTACCAGAAGGTCGTTCGTTAGAAATGACAAAAGACTTGCTCAAGGGCGCAATAGACATCCATGTCCATCCAGGGCCCCATCTGAAAAGCAGCCCGCGAAGGCTCGACCCGATTGAAACTGCAATCGACTCCAGGGACGCTGGTATGAGGGCCATAGTCCTCAAAGATGTTTTTGAAATGAGTAACGGCATAGCCTGGTTGGTCAACCGCCATGTTCCCAATTTCAAGGTTTACGGTGGTCTAATTCTGAATACGGTCTATGGCGGCATGAATCCCCGTGCCTTTAAGACCGCAATATACTATGGGGATGGCGCGAAGTACCTTGATTTCGGCGCTCATTCAACATATTATCAGGCTTCAAAGGAAGGGCGCATGAAGGACGGGAAGTTTGTCGCCCTGAGCCAACTTTACCCCAAATTCAAGAGAGAAGAGCTGGATCGGTGTATCCGTATACCCCTTGACGAAGATCCGGGGCCGGAGTTGGATGAGATGCTGCAATTGCTTGCTGCTAATCCGCAGATCTATATGGACACCGGCCACGTCTCTGTGGAAGAGGCGATACGGTTGGTAGAGCTTAGGGAGAAGTATGGTTACCAGCGAGTGGTCGTATCGAGTTCTGTTACCAAAAACGCAAAAACCGAGCAACTCAAATACATGGCCGGCAAAGGCGCGTTTATAGAGCTCTCTTTTGCTGCCTACACGGCGCCGCAGATGATTCCCCTGACTCACTACTATGTGGAAAAGGAATATGCATCAATCGATGAAGGAATGGCCAAAACACCTGGGAGTGGCATCAGGGAGGTTGCCGATCAGATTGAGGCTTTGGGACCGGAGCATTGCATCATGTCGACCGACTTCGGCCGCTACGCTCTCTCCACGCCGGCTGAGGGACTACGCCAGTTTATCGCCTGTATGTTGGACCTGGGTATTCGGCCCGAGGACATCCGCACCATGGTAAAAACCAATCCTGAGAGACTCTTGGGGCTGGAACCCGAAGAAGAATCGGTTTCCGAGTCTGACGAAGTACAATCATAGCGCTGTGATGACCATAGCCTGAACAGGCATGCATTTTCTTGATCACCGGCAGGCGATCGGGAAACGATTTGCTTAGTTTCGTCCTCCACCAAAGGAGCCTTACACCATGTCAGACAAAAGCGAGGCATTTGAGAAACGGGCAGCAGCAGTGACAGAAAAACTTCTCCGATCTCGGGAGAGCATCGTTTGTATCGACTCTCATACAGGAGGTGAGCCGACGCGGCTGGTGGTGGGAGGTATGCCGGAGATCAAGGGGGATACTATTACGGAAAAGAGCAGGTTTTTCGCTGAGAACTATGATCACCTTCGAACCACGTTGACGGCTGAACCGAGGGGCCACAAGACCATGCACGCCTTCATCCTTTGCCCTCCAACCACGGATGAGGCAGACTTCGGGGTTGTCATCGCTTGCGCCCTGGGCTATCTCGATATGTGTGGGCATGGCCTGATTGGGGCGGTTGCGAGCGCCATCGAAGCCGGGATCGTCCGCGCGGAGGAGCCTGAGACGAGGGTCGTCGTTGAAACACCGGCGGGCCTCATCGTTGTTCGTATCCGGGTCTCTAACGGTAAGGCCGAAAGCGTGGCCTTCCGAAATCAACCCGCTTTTGTCTATAAGCGGGACCTGGAAGTCGATGTAGCACCCTTTGGCCGATTCACAGTCGACATCGCCTTTGGCGGGAACTGGTATGTGGTCGTCGAAGCAGAGAAACTGGGATTGGAGATAGATGTCAAGAACCTGGATCGATTCAGTGAAGCCAACAATCGAATCCTGGAAACAGTGAACGCCGTGGTTTCACCGGAGCATCCGATCCTCGGCCCTGGGGGTAAGATTCCTCAGATGGTATTTGTGGGGCCCCCGAAAAATCCTGAAGCAGACAGCATGAATCTGGTCACCTCTGAAGCCTTGGGATATGATCGTTCCCCCTGTGGGACAGGAAGCAGTGCTAAGATGGCAATCCTCCACGCGCGCGGTCAGCTCAAGCTGAACCAGGACTACGTGCACGAGAGCGGAACAACAGGGAGTCTATTTCGATCCAGGCTTGTAGAGGAGACGAAGATCGGAACCTTTGATGCCGTGATTCCGGAAATTGAGGGGAGTGCCTATGTGACAGGAATCAATTACATCATGACCGATCCGCGCGATTCTCTGACTCACGGGTTTTACGTGGGTTAGGCGATCTGCCAGGACGCCGAGAGGGGTAGGAGCCTTTTGGCACCTCCCATAGACTGAACCGGCGTCTTCTGTTTTGACTCCTATATACTTGCCGGGGCTCATTAACTGGGAGCTGACGCAGGCGGGGTAGTCAGGCAGCTTGCATAGGCGCATTTCTGAAGAAGGAGGGTCAACTTTGGCGTTGGTACCAACAGAAAAGCTCACCATACTCCAACCCCAGGTCCGGTTGGGAGATCCCCACGTATCCAGTGATGACAAGAACAGCCTGAGCATCATATTTTCCATGTACGAGTCCCTGGTATCCCGGGACGGGAGGGGTGGTTATTGCCCTGCACTGGCTGAAAGCTGGATGCTCGACAGCGACGCATGTACATGGACCTTTTTCCTGCGGTCTCCTGTTCACTTCCATGACGGCTCCATCCTGGTAGCCGAGGATGTCGTGGCCAGCCTCGAGCGAGTGCGTGACCCCTCCATGGAGGGCGAACTGGGTACTGGCGGCGTGTATCGGAGCTACCTGGAAGGGGCTGTCTTCGAGACACTCGATAGGCGCAGCGTGCGTGTCGTCACAGCCAGACCCACGGCCGATTTGCTGGACTTGATTGTCAAGTTTCCCATCGTCCCGGCAGGTGCCCTGGCAGGGCTTCCGGGCAAACCGGTTGGTAGCGGACCTTACCGCTTCGTGGGAGCAGACAAAAATCTCATTGTGATGAGCCGCTGGGATAGGTATTGGGGGGGGCTGCCTCCGGCAAAAGAGATCCATTGGCAGGCAGAGGCTGATTCAGGTTCAAGAGTTGAGTCTCTTTTGGTGGGCGTGGCCGACCTGGTGTCGGATATAGGTCCCAAAGACGCCCGAATGATCGAATGTAAGGCAACGGTTTTCACATCGGAGAGCAGTGTGTGCACCGCGTTCATGTGCAATCTCCAGTCTGGCGCCTGTACGGACAGACGCGTGCGGCAGGCCCTAAACTACGGCCTGGATGTTCCGGAGCTTGTTGAAGGAGTCATGGAGGGAGCTGCTCGCCCTCTGAATGGACCACTGACCTATTTGCACTTTGGGTGTGACCCGGAGACACCCCCATACCCGTACGATCCGGGAAAGGCAGAGGCTCTCCTGGCCGAGGCCGGTTACGGCGAAGGGCTCAGACTCGTTCTCGATGTTCCCACGAGGCTTCCGGACGAAGCACCGGATCTGGCGCGACACATGGCGGAGCAGTATGGTCGGATCGGCATTTCCACCGGGATAAGAGAGTTCACGGACCGCCCAGGCTATGCGAATATGGTTCGAGCAAAGGAGATAGATGACGCATGCTGTTTTGATTCCAGTCCTTTAAGTAGCTATCGCGTTTTCCGCGAGAAATTCCATTCAGGCGCGCATGGTCCCTGGTGGCTGGGATACACCAACCCAGAGGTTGACGCTTTGATTGACGAGGCGGCAGCTACTCCGGATAATGTCAGACGGCAACAGGTCTACCGGCGAATCTACCGTATCATTCGGGATGATGCGCCATGGATCTTCCTTTACAGTCCGACGTATTCCTGGGGTGTAGCCCCACACCTCGGAGGATGGTCAGCAGGCAATGACGGCCTGATCAGACTGGTATAGAGAAAACCGAACGCGCTCAATATGTGGGCAAATCAGGAAAATTGAGCGAGCCTCGTGGGGGTACTCTTCGAACTCTTTTCAGAGGCGACACTTAGTGACGCAGGATCCTACCAACGAACTCACGCGTGCGAGGCTCGCGTGGGCTATCGAAGATCTCCTGGGGGGACCCAATCTCCAGGATACGGCCATTGTCCAGAAATGCGACCTTGGAGGCTACTTCTCGCACGAATCCCATCTCATGTGAGATGATGAGCATGGTCATTCCCTCGGCCGCCAGGAGCCGGATCGTGTCGAGGACCTCACTTACGAGTTCAGGGTCAAGAGCGGATGTCACCTCGTCCAGGAGCAGGATCTCCGGCCTGAGTGCAAGTGCCCTAGCTATGGCAACACGCTGCTGTTGCCCGCCGGAGAGTTCATCAGGGTAAACGTGCATTTTATCGCCCAAACCTACCTTTTCCAGCAGCCTCCTTGCTTCCTCTTCTACCTCCCTGCGGTCCCGTTTCTTGATCTTGATGGGGGCGATAGTGACGTTTCGAAGGGCGGTCATATTTTGAAAGAGATTGAACTGCTGAAACACGATTGCAATCTGGTCCCGGACGGCTCTTACCGCCTTTTTGTTTCCATAGTCGACGGGAACGCCGTTCAGAATGACTTGTCCGGACCTCGGTCGCAGCAACCCCACCAGCACCCGCAGGAGCGTGCTCTTGCCAGAGCCCGAGGCGCCAATGAGGGTGACGACCTCACCCCTTTCCACTCCCAAAGAGACTCCTCTGAGGACGGGTGTATCACCGTATGCGGCACTTAAATCATCGATTTTTAGATGGTGCAAGTTATGTCTCCATCCACCCCATAATTCCTGTCAGCAGCTATAGAAGAAAGGCCCATCGCAGCGAAACAAATAATAGCACAAGAGTGCCGCGGAGGCAAAAAACAGGTGTAAAGCGCCCCAAAAAACCATGAGGCGCGGGGAAGGCAGTCTCTTCTGGAGGTGGGGTCGCGTCGGGTGTACTGCCGGACAGGAGGATGTGTCGGAAGGGCGGATTGCAGGACCGTCGGATCTTGTTGTATAGATATCTGGGGAAGAGGGAATCATGAGGGTCAAGCTGGCCAAAACCGCGGGTTTCTGCATGGGTGTCAGGCGGGCCATGGACATCACCCTGAAGACGATCGCCAGGCACGGAAGAGGGCTGTTCACCTTCGGCCCCCTGATCCACAACCCTCAGGTTCTGGATCTGCTCAGGGAGAGGGGGGTGGAAATCTGTCATTCTCCCGACGAGGTAGGAGAGAATTGCCCGGTGATCATCCGCGCCCATGGCGTTCCACCCCAGGAGCGGGACGCCCTGAGGGAAAGGGGGGCCACCATCATCGATGCCACCTGTCCAAGGGTCCTGAACGTCCAGTCCATCATCAGGAGGCACGCTCGCAACGGAGGATTCACGGTGATCGCGGGTGACGCAGACCATCCCGAAGTGGCGGGTCTTATGGGTTATGCGGGGCAAGAGGGGATGATCGTGAGCGGCCGGGAGGATGTTGCGAGGATCCCCCCTGGGAAAAAGCTCTGTGTAGTGGCACAGACAACCCAGAACAGGGCAAAATACGAGGGGATTGCCGAGTTGATCCGCCGGAGGTTCCCCGGGGCCGAGATCCATCAGACTGTATGTGATTCGACCCAGAAACGCCAGGACGAAGCAGTCAAGATGACTGCCTCTGTGGACGCCGTAGTGGTGGTGGGAGGAAAGAACAGCGCCAATACGGCTCGGCTGACCGAGCTGGTACGGGAATCGGGGAAGCCGGTTTTCCAGGTGGAGACCGACGAGGAGATCGATCGGTCGTGGTTTGAGAATCTCGAAGTGGTGGGGGTCACTGCCGGAGCGTCGACGCCCAACTGGGTCATCCAGCGCGTCGTGAGAAAGGTGGAAAACATCGTTCCTTCCAGCGGAACCGCGACCCTTCTCTGCAGGATCCGCCGGATTTTCAACCTACTGGTGGAGAGCGACCTCTACGGCGCGGTCGCCGCGGGGTGTCTCTCTTACGTCGCGGCGGGGCTCCAGTCTCTCCCCTTTCACTGGGCTTACTTCCTGATCGCCATGGCCTATGTCTACTCCATGCACCTTCTGAACCGGTTCACCGATAGGGAAGCCGGAAGATTGAATGATCCCGCCCGTGCCGAGTTCTACGAGAAGCACGGTTCGGTCCTCAAGGGTGTGGGAATTGCCTCCATACTCTTCGCCCTGACGATCTCCCTCTTTCTCGGACTTCCGGTCTTCCTTTTCCTGCTGGCCGCCTCGGTGGGAGGGGTGACTTACAGTCTGAGCTTCATTCCCTCCGGGAGGCTGGAGCGGATCCGGTACAGGAGGCTCAAGGATATTCCGGGATCGAAGACCCTATTTATCGCCCTGGCGTGGGCAGGGGTCACTTCGCTGGTCGCACCGCTGAGCACCTCTTTCGGCCTGAGTTTGAACCTCCTTGCCACCTTCCTGGTCCTTGCCGCCATGGTCCTGATTCGATCTGCGGCCTTTGATCTCCGAGACATCCAGGGGGACCTGATCGTGGGAAAGGAGACGATCCCCATCGTTCTGGGGGAGAAGCACACGCAGCGGCTCTTGGCGCTGACCGCCGCCCTGACGGGTCTGGCCTTCCTGGTTCTTCCGCCTCTCGGGGTACTGCCCTTTCTCTCCTATGGACTCGTGGCAGGGATTTTCTACATGGGCTACTGCCTCCAGTTGGTTTTCAGGCACGAGTTTGTCCGCAGCGAGCGGCTGGAACTCCTCATGGACGGCGGCTTTATCCTCCAGGGGCTGATAGTGTTGATCTGGCGTTTTGCGGACCTTCCCCTTTGAGGACGGCCCGACCCAGGGACGACAGGGACCGAAGCCGGGCAGGGATGGCCTTTAGGGGTTCGCCGGCGGTTATGGCGGGGATCTGTCGTCGTATGGACTTGGGCCCTGGGGGTCCGAAAATCGAGGCTGCTTTGAACCTATTCTGAGGTGATCCGATGACACGAAGAACGCCTGCCAAACCCCACGGGTATCACCAGCACGGGGACGTAGAGTATCGGTTTTGTCCGGTTTGCGGCCATTCCCTCCACGCGGAGGTGATCAAGCCGTCTGAGCCGGAGCGGCTCGTCTGTGGGAACTGCGGGTTTGTGTTCTATCTCGATCCAAAGGTGGCCGTCGGTACCCTCGGCACCCTGGACGGCGGAATCGTTCTTCTGAAAAGGGGAATCGAGCCCGCGTACGGGAAGTGGGTCTTCCCGGGAGGATACGTGAATCGTGGAGAGACCGTGAAGGAGGCCGGGATCCGGGAGACGAGGGAGGAGGTCAACCTGGATGTGAGAATCCAGAGTCTCCTCAACGTATACTCTTACCCGGAAAAGCCCGTCATCGTCATTGTTTACACGGTGAAGATCGTGGGAGGTGAACTCGGCCCCGGTGACGAGACCATTGAGGTCGGCACATTCCCCCCTGGTGATATCCCGTGGGAGGAACTGGCCTTCCCCAGCACGCGCGATGCCCTTCTGGAGTATGTGGAGAAGATCTCACACCCATAGAGGGGGTTGTTGGCCGGTCGTTGCCGAAAGACGGCGGTTTCACTCCTTGGACGGGCTTTCTGATACGGCAACGGGAACGGCCTTTTCAAAAACGGGAATACCACCGGGTTTCAGCGGCGGGCTGGTTCTCTTCACGGAGAACGACGCGGTTTCTTCCCTCGGATTTGGCGCGGTAGAGGGCCTTGTCGGCCATGGAGATCAAGGTGTCCGCCGATTCCACATTCTTTTCGGTAATGCCTATGCCGATGCTGACCGTAACCCTCTCGATCTTCCTCCCGTTCGGCAGGGGACGGCTTTCCACGGCGTTTCGGATTCTCTGGGCCGCCGTTTGAGCGCGACGGAAGTCCGTGTTCGGCATGATGACCGCGAATTCTTCTCCCCCGTATCGGGCTACGATGTCGGTCTTCCGGCAGTTTGATTTCAGAACCTGGGCGATGTTCTTGAGTACCAGGTCTCCGGTGAGGTGTCCGTGGGTATCGTTGAAGGCCTTGAAGTGGTCTATGTCGATCATGAGGAGCGAAAGGGGAGAGGACCGTTTCCGGGCCTCTTCGAACTTCTCGTGGATCTGGTCCATGAAGTAGCGATGGTTGTATACCTCTGTGAGGCCGTCGGTCACGGCGAGTACCTCGAGCTGGTCCTTTGCCTTCCTCAGTTTCTCGGAGGTCGTGTTCAGCTCATTTCCGATCTCCTTGTATAGATGTTTGATCTTCTCGAGGTCTTCCTCGGACATTTCGAGTTGCCTTTTTTTCTTCTCGAGTTCCACCCGGGCGGTCTCCAGCGCTCTTCTCGCCTTCTGGTTCTTGAGGCGGGCCTTGCGTTCAAGAAATATGCGCTTCAACCGGAACTCGACTTCTTCGGAAATGAAGGGCTTGGCAAGGAAGTCGGACAGGCCGGGGTTCGGCCAATCCCGGAACCTCTCGAGGGAACGGCCGGTGAAGATGAAACAGATGTCCGGGTGAAGATCCTGGATTTCTTTCACCTGTTCCGGTTCGACCAGTGAAACATCGGCGACGACAAGGGAGACGCTCCCGTTCTCTATATCGGGCAGGGCTTGTTCCAGGTCGCACGCGGTCCCGCGTTTCAGGTCGAGCCGGTCCATGAGGGCGGAGAGAAAGGACGTGGAGCTCTTGTCGCCGTCGATGATGATAGCCCTCTCCCCTCTGGTGTCGCCCTTTCCGCCCATTTGGGTACTTCGAACAAGCAAAGGATATGCCAGAAATTCGGGCGGATCCTGTCTGAGCGCACGGGAGTGTGGACTCTACCGCCGGTGAGATGGCATCTCCGGGTACGGCAAATCCGGGCCGCGCACGGGTTCTTGCAAGGGCAGTTCCAAGGGACGAGAAACACCCGCCGCGGTCGGCACACCCGGGCAGGCGGGCTGTTCAGGGTCAGGAGCCGGTACTCTGTTTGGAGGAGATGTCTTTCACTTCGATGCCTTTGATCCTCAGTTCCTCGAGAAGCCGGCCGGCCTCGACTATACTCTCCGGGGCAAAGACACCCGGCCTGTCGATTTCGCCCCGCGCGATCATCTGGCAGACAACGGAGGCAGGGACACCCGCCCAGTAGGCCGAACTCGTAAGATCGAGTTCCCGGTTGGATCCTACCACCGTTTCCAGACAGAGGGTGGTGCCAAGCCCGTTCCTCGTGCCTCTCGCTTCTACCTGAAGCGCCTTGTGTTCTTCGACGTAGCCTGATACCGGCTCGATGCGCTCCAGGAAGGCGTCAAGAAATTCACGTGGCGACAAGCTGATCCCCTTCACTCGAAGAGGTTCGGTGGAGGTGAGCCCCCACTCGATGAGTGCGTCCATCTTCCTGAGCGTCTCCTCCGGGAACGCGACCCAGTAGGTTACTCTTTCTACACCCTCTATGCTTCTGGAGAGAAACAGGACCTCCGAATGGATCGCGTAAAAGCCTTCGGCCTCTCCGATCGGATCGCCGAATACGTGTGTTCCTCTGCCCGCCAGGGGCTCCAACTCCTTGAAACGGCCGTTCTCGTATACGATCGGCTTTCTGGTGAACTCCTCCAGTTGGATCTTCGGTGAGAGATTGAAGCCCTTGAAGTCCGGTCCCCTGCGCGAACCGACCCGGATGTGGACCTCTTCGGTCCGGTCCAGGGAGTCCGCGAGCTTCTTGGCAAGGACATTGCTCAATCCCGGGCAGCAGCCCATACACAAAACCGCTGTCAGGCCGGCCTCGACAAACTTCGGATGCAACTCGAGCTGTCTTGCAGCCACCGTGAACATTCCGGCCAGGTCCAGGTAATGGGTTCTTTCTTTGACGGCCCGGTTCATGATCATCAGATTGAAGCGCGGTGAGGCCGCGTTTACAACCAGGTCGGCCTTGTGCAGGAGCTCTGAGACATCATCGGTTTCCAGGTCGATCGGTGAGAAGGCGAGTTTGTCTTCTCCATACTCCTCGAGCAGCTTTCTGCCTTTCTCCTGTCTCCTGCCTGCTACGGTCACCAGAGAGATATCAGGACTCTTCAAGAGATCCATGACCAGGGCACGGCCGACGGTTCCGTATCCTCCGAGTACAGCGACATGCATGGCATCACCTCTTGGTACTATTTTTTGAAGGTGGGATCCTGCTCTGGCAGATCCTTAAGTTTTCTTATCCATTCCGGAGACAGAGCATAGGATTCTGCTCCTGCCACAATAACCGCCTTGTAATCCCTGGTCGGCGGGGTGAACGGGGATTTCTTGTCTTCACATGCCACGTATGCGACCACGTCGTGGAGCGTGGTGCCGTCCTCGAGCACCACCGAGACGAGTATGCGTTTGAAATACTCGGGCGCGCGCTCGCGCTGGTCGAGGGTCGCCATGTCCTGTTCCGTCATCGTGAAGACCACCCCCTCCACCTCCTCACCCGGAGAGGGTTCAAGGTTTGCAGCTCCTCCCCCCATGAGCGGGGAATAGTAGTTAAAATCGAGTGCATAGTTCCTGAGGCGGGCGCGGCGTGGGTTCCTCTCATGCAGGGGGATTCGGGGCTTTTTCGTCTTGTCGCAGAACACGTCCAGGGATTCCTGGTTTAGGTTTGATCCATAGGAAAAGTACTCGATCATTTTTCTCCCTCCGCTACCTGCCGGGGCAGGCTCTTTCCCCCTCGGGGTTTTTATGAGAAACAGAGACAGGACCGGCTGATCGTTCCTTCTGTCGCGGCCCGGAAGGTCCCGAGGGCGACGGAACGCCCGAATGGTTCAGGGTCTACCGGCTCCTTTGGCCTTTCCTGTCCCGCCACATCCGTTCCTGGTCGGGATTGTCCCGAAAGAATCTCCCGATTATCTCCTCGCTCTTCTGTTGGGCCTCTTCCAGAGCCTGATTCAGATCGATTGTCGTCATTCTTCCGTCTCTCTTCAGGAACCGCCCGTCCACAATCACATTGTCCACATCCCCTGGAGAGGCGTAGAGCACGATACTGGTCACCGGGTCCTGGCTGGGTTTCAAGTAAGGGTTGTTCATGTTGATGGTGATGAGATCGGCCTTCTTTCCCTTTTCCAGCGAACCGAGGTCCTTGGAAAGGCCCAATGATTCGGCCCCCTTTCTGGTTGCCATCTCGAGGAGCTCGTAGTAGGTCGGCCTGCTGGTTTTTCTGTCCGCCGCCATCATCTCATCGACCCCACCCGACAGCTTGGCTCTGTAGGCCTGGAAGATGATGTTCTTCCTGATCAGCTGGAACATGTCGTGGTGGTAGTCGTCTGTTCCGAGGCACACGTCTATCCCCAGGTCCATCCACCTGGTAAGGGGTGTATGTGCGAACAGGCACTGGATGATACGGGACCCTGAGCGGGCGATGAGCTGGGTGTCGTGCTCGGTGAGAAAGGCGCAGTGGGTGGCACAAAAACCGGGGCCGAGTATACCCAGCCGGTCCATCAACTCGGTTGGGGTCACGCCGTGGAGTCTTCTTACTTGTTGAAACTCTCGCCAGCTCTGAGACAGGTGGGTCGTGATCAGGAGATCGTGCTTTTCGGCGAACTCCTTGCACTTCTTATAGGTCTCCCCGGTCGTCATGTCAGGAGCCTTTGGTGTCATCGCGGTCCTGATCCGCCCGTTGTCTCGTCCCTGCCACTTCTCGAAGAGCTCCACCGCTCTTTCGAAGCCGGCTTGACCCTTCTCAGGCAGATAGACGTATTCCCCGTACCTGAGTCGTTCCAGATCCACCTCCTCGATATCAGCGCCGAGCAAGGCCCTCAGGCCGGCTTCTTCCACCACGCCGGCGAAGCCGTCAGGGTAGGTGTAGATGACCATGATCGTCGTGCACCCCCCGTAGATGAACTCGGCGCAGGATGCGAGTCCGAGCATCTCCATGTCGTCCGGCCTCCTGTATCCTTCAAGGGGCAGGTTCACAGTGAAGAATTCCCCGATCAGCTCGTATACGCCGCGAAAGTACTGCTGCAAGTGGCAGTGCGCGTTCACAAAGCCCGGGAGCACGACCCTGTCCTTGCCGTCGATCACCTGGCATCCTTCAACGTTCTCCCCGGCCAAGTCGCCGACACCCGATATGATTCCGTCTCGGATCAGGAGGTCTCCCCTGGGGTATGTTCGACCCTCCCCGTCCATTGTCAGGATATAGGCGTCCTTTATGAGAATGTCCTTTCTTTCGTCAAGCATATCCTTACCCTCGCACGCTCAAGATGATGGTGTCATCGCCTGGTTGAGTCCTCGGACGCGATTCTCGGATCGAGGTAGACGTAGATCAAATCCATGACGAGGTTCAGCACGATGACCACCATGGCCATGAGAAAGAAAGTGGCCTGGGCGACCGGATAGTCGTGCCGCGTGACGGAGTCGACCATGAGGCGGCCGACTCCGGGCCAGGAGAAGACCACCTCCACCAACACCTGGCCTCCGAAAGCAAACCCTATCATGATCGTGGAATAGGTGAGGACCGGAATGATTGCGTTGCGGACCGCTATGCGCCTGATCTTGGAGGGCGAGAGCCCTCTCGCCCTGGCAAAGCTCAGGAATTCTTCGCCGATGAGTTCTATGATGCTCGTCCTGGCTATCATCAACACGTCACCGACGTTGTAGAGGATTGTCACCACGAAAGGGAGGGCCATGTGGTGGGCTACATCGAGGAATTCTTGCCACCACGTCAGTCCCTTGGCTTCGACGGTCCTCATCCCCCCGAGAGGGAAAAGATCGAGGTAAAAGGATAAGAACATCATGGCAAAGACGCCGCTCACAAAAACCGGGAAAGACCGCGCCAGCAGGGAGAAGATGACCCCTGCTTTTTCCGTCTTCGAGCCGTGTTTCCACCCGAGATAGGACCCTGCCATTATCCCGAGGACCACGGTAGCCAGCATGGCCGGCCCCATGAGGATCAGTGTGTTGAAGATCCGGGGGGTTATGATGGCGACCACATCGTCCCGGTAGAAGAACGATCTGCCCAGATTGCCTTTCAGCAGATTGCCGACGTATCGGAAATACTGAATGTAGATGGGATCGTTGAGCCCCCAGGCTTCCCTTATGGCCTCGATTTCTTCCGGTGCCAACCGGCCGCTCACGTACATGGCGGTCGGATCACCCGGTACCAGCCGAAACAGGAAGAACATCAGAGTCAAGACGACCAGCAAGGTCAGGATGGTCTGCAAGACCCTGCTGACAACGTACCTTCCCTGCAAGATCACTCACCCTTTCCCGGCGAACGGACACGCAACCAGGTGTCCGCTCCCCGTGTCCCTGAGGCGGGGTTTTTCCCTGCTGCACAGTTCGGTCCTGGCCGGACATCTCGTTTGGAATGCACAGCCTCGGATCACTCGTGTGAGGTCGGGCGGCTCCCCTGAAATGATACCGGAGGTGTGACGCACCCGGGAAAAATCCGGCACCGGGACAGCAGCAATAAGAGCTTTGGTGTAAGGATGGAGAGGCTCGGATATCACGTCTCTCGGCTTACCCATCTCGATGATCTCACCGGCATACATCACTGCCACTTTCTTGCACAGGCTTCCGAGCAGAGCCACATCGTGTGAAATATAGAGCATGGCCATCTGGAGCTCTTCCGTCAAATCCCTGAGCAGGTTCAGTATGCTTGCGCGTATCGACACGTCCAACATGGATACAGCTTCATCGGCGACCAGCAGGGTCGGCTCCAGCACTATCGCACGGGCGATGCAGACACGCTGTCTCTCGCCACCGCTCAACTCGTGGGGGTACTTGTCGATGAACGATTCGATGGGGGTAAGCCGGGCCCTTTCCATGGCCCGCACTATGCGGTCGAACCTCTCTTTCCTGGAGCCCAGGTTGTGGATCCTCAACGGCTCGTCGATTGTGCGGCGGACGGTGAACCGCGGGTTCATGGATTCGAAGGGATCCTGGAAAATCAACTGTGCCCTCTTCCTGAAGTCTTTCAGCTCTGCTCCTTTGAGTTCTCTGAGGTCTCTGCCTTCGAAGATGATTTTCCCGTCCGTGCAGGAGTAAAGGCCGAGCAAAAGCATACCGGTAGTCGTCTTGCCGCAGCCGCTCTCACCCGCCAGGCCGAATACCTCTCCCCTTTCTATGGAGAAGGAGATGGAGTTGACGGCCCTTACGTATCTCTCCTCCCGGCCGCGGGTGAAGAGAGACGCCATCGCGTCGAGCAGCGATTTTCGCACCGGAAAGTGCTTCTTAACATCGACCAGTTCTATCATGGAGCTCCTGGGCCGCCTGTCTCTTCGCGGTTTCTGCCAGCAGGATCTCTTTGATCCTGAGGCGGAACTCTTCTGCATGGTCCATTCGGAGGCAGGCACACAGATGCCCTGGTTCCACCTCCACGGTGTCCGGAACGGTTTTGTAGCATGCTTCCACAGCGAATGGACATCTCGGTGCAAACCCGCAACAATCGAGAGGCCTCGTCAACTCGGGCGGGCTCCCCGGTATGGAAACAAGCTCCTTATCCAGGTCGGAAATGCTCGGGAGCGCTCCTTTCAACCCCATGGTGTAGGGATGAAATGGGTGATCAAAGACCATCTCAATCGGCCCGAACTCCATGAGCCTCCCGGCATACATCACCCCGACTTTCTCGCAAATCTCGGCCACCAGAGATATGTCGTGGGTGATCAAGACGAGGGAGATCTTCTTCGCTTCCGACAAGGAGCGTAGGAGATTTATGATCTGGGCCTGCATTATCACGTCGAGGGCCGTCGTGGGTTCGTCGGCGATGATCAACTTCGGGTTGAGGGCAACGGCCATGGCGATAATGACCCGCTGCCGCATGCCGCCGCTGAATTGATGGGGGTACTCGTGAATCCGCCTCTTGCTAAGGCCCACCAAGTCGAAGAGCTGTTCAGCCTCCAGCATGACCTTCTGTTTGTGCGGCATCCCGTGGGCCGCGAAGGTTTCCAGAAACTGTTCGGAGATGCGGGCAACGGGATTGAGGGCGTTCATGGCGCTTTGGGTCACCAGGGAGATCTCAAGCCACCTCACCTCGTTCAATTCGGTCTCACTCAGGCGGAGCAGGTCGCGTCCCCGAAAGAGTATGTTTCCATGGGTAGTCCGCGCATTTTCCGGCAGCAATCTCAATATGGCCTTGGCGATGGTGCTCTTGCCGGAACCGGACTCGCCGACCAGGCCTATCCTCTCACCCTGCTCCAGTGTGAAAGAGACCCGGTCGACTGCGTGGATCTTCTTGCCTTGGCCGAGCCGATAGGACACGCTCAAGTCCCGGACGTCCAGCAGGGGCTGCGAGTTGCGGTTCAACCGCTCCGTCATCGGCAGGGGGTCTCTCGGTGCCACCATGGTCTGCTACTTCCTCTCTCTCAGGCGAGGATTTATCTTGTGTTCATAGGCGAACCCCACCATGAAGGCAGAGACGACGAAGATGGTGATGGCCATCCCAGGGGGTACGACGACCCACCAACTCCCGCGGACCGAACCCGTCTGAAAAGCGCCGTAAAGCATCGTCCCCCAGCTGATCATCCTGGGGTCGCCGAATCCGAGAAAGCTCAGGCTGGCTTCCGCGATAGTGGCCCAGGCGATGCCGAGGGCGATGTAGAGGAACGAGATGGGAAGGACGTTGGGCAGGATGTGCACATACATGATTCGGATGTTGCTTGCACCCGCGACGCGGGCTGCCTGCACGAACGGCCTCTCCTTGAGACTCAGGACCTGCGAACGGATGACTCGCGCGGTTGTTCTCCAGAAGAGTATGGAAATCGTGAGGATGATGTTCCAGATTGAGGGTTCGGTCAGGGCGATCAGGAGAATGGCGAAGGGCAGGAATGGAATGCCGAAAGTGACGTCGGTGAGACGCATCAACACACTGTCGAGCCGCCCGCCGAAATATCCTGA
The DNA here is from genome assembly GCA_019308905.1 of Deltaproteobacteria bacterium. Lineage (NCBI taxonomy): Bacteria > Pseudomonadati > Myxococcota > Myxococcia > Deltaproteobacteria bacterium. The sequence goes on along the minus strand of JAFDHF010000041.1, from coordinate 53,108 downwards.
AATCAGCCCTATGTTGGTGCCGATAAAGGTGATGAACAGAGCAGCCGTCACGCCGACTATGAGTGCGGCCCGGGAGCCCATTATCAACTGGCTGTAGACGTCATAACCGTAATAGGTGGTGCCGAGCCAGAATCTGGTTGAAGGCGGCTGCGAACGGGCAAGCCGGTTGTCCACGTATTGGTATTCGGTGGGATCGTACCGGATCAGGTGAGGGGCGCCCACGGCCACGAAGACAAACAGGCACATTACCGCGAGGCCCACGAGCCCCGCCTTGTTTTCTAACAGGAAGCCTGCGGATGAAAGAATCCTTTTGATGAATCTCTGCTTCACATCAAAGTCTTGGAAATCCAACCCCCCGGGCGCTCGGTCACCGGGGGGTGGATCTGCCAGTCACATAGCAGCCGGGCTACTTCTTTGGATAGTGCAAGCGGCCCTTCTTGTCCCACGTGTAACCCGCTTCCTTGAGGATCCTGCGAGCAGTATCCAGGCTGAACTCGGTGGCCTTCAGGTTCGGATTGGACCAGAAGGTCAGGGCAGGGGAGATCGGCTCGTCGGGCGCGACGATGCCGTGGCCGCCATAGTTGATATCGAGCATCAACCGCCGGTTTACGGCGTGCTTTATCGCCTGGCGAAATGCAGGATCGGCGAAGGGCTTCTGTTTGAAATTGGGACGAAGCTCGGTCGGTCCGACGCTGCCGGTGCTGACGGAGGTCAGGTGAGCAAACGAATCGAGGCGCTTGGCCTGCTCGGCGTCCAGGTTCCAGGCGACGATATCGGCGTCCCCTTTCTCGAGTGCGGCCATCAGCCCCTCCGTGGTGGGGATCACCTTGTAGTAGAGTCCGTCGAACTTGGGAGCATTGAAGTGCTGCTTGTTTGCTGCCAGGTGGAAGAATTCGCCTTTTTTCCACTCCGCGAACTTGTAGGCGCCGCTCGCTATCGGCTTGGGGTTGGTCCAGTCGACCGGGTTGTCCACATCGACCGTATCCGGGATCTTTTCCCAGATATGCTTGGGTGCTATGAAAATATAGGGAAGCACCGTCTCCTCGAAGGGCGCATAAGGCTTGTTGAAGACGAGGCGGACCGTTCGATCGCCGACAATTCTCGCCTCTTTGACGAGTTTCCAAATCGTGGCGTGGTTGGGGAATTTCCACTTCTTGACGTAGTCGAATGTGAACTTTAGATCCTCGACCGTGACAGGACGGCCGTCATGAAACTTCATCCCCTTCCGCACGGTGATCTCGAAGTTGAGCGGATCCACGACCTTCCACGATTCTGCTGCCCAGGGTATCAGTTCCAGCTTTTGGTTTCGCCTAACCAGAGGGTCGTATATGAGCCTTAACCACCACATGTCCTCAACATCGGGTGTATAGAAGGGGTTCATGGAATTCAGGCCGTGTATGTTGACGACGGTTATCTCACGCTTGTCGGTCTTGGGGCTCGCGTTCAGATAGGTCAGGGGGATGTACGGCCAGCCCACACCGGAGCCGAGCACGGGCTGAGCCCCCTCGATGCGGTCGCTGTTGTAGGCCTGGAAATAGTCCTTGAAATAGCAGATATACTGCGCGTTGTCACGGTGTAGGATCTCTTCTGCTTTCCAGACCAGTTTTTGCCGCTTCTTGCGCTCCATCTCATCCTGCTGGGCCAGGACCAGCCTGTCGTACTCATCGTTGATGTAGTACCCGTAGTTCTTGCCGCCCGGTTTACTCCGGTCCGAGAGAAAAATCTCGGACAGGAAAAAATTGGGGTCGAATCTGGCCGGTGAGCTGCCCCATGTACAGAGCACCAGGTCAAACGGGTTCTCGCCCCGCACGATGTCGGAGACCCACAGATCATAACCCGATGATTTGATCTCCATCTTGATTCCCAACTTGTCGAGATCCTTGGAAAGGATGCGGGTGATTTCCAGTTCCGGGGGATAGTTCGGGTTCCAATACTTGATCACCACCGGCCCACCGGCTCTGCCTTGAGCCCGGGCCGCCGCAGCGCCCATGGCCAGTGCCAGCAGGAATGAGAGCGCGATTACGAGCAGCAAGCTCCGTGTACGGTACAAGGGTCTCTTTTCCATCTCTGCACCTCCTCTGTCTTAGTGATTAGGGTTCTGGTCAGGCGACGAGGCCTTTCCCCCCGTGCCCCAGTTGAGGCCGGCCGATGCAGTGAAGCCCGTGTTTGGGTAGCGAGTCCGGACTTCGGTCATCTATATATTGTATTTTCTGTATGCTATACTTTCTCTCCTACCGTGTCAATACTCAGAATCGGTGCAGTCTCCAGAGTTTCGGTCGGGGATTCCTGCAAGTATGTGACCTTACAATCGTTTTCCATAGGAGTTTTTTGGCGCACCCGTCTCGCCGAGAGGAGCGTCCCCGGAGGGACCTGCTCCTGCTTTCTGAGGCCGCAAGGCCGGGTTCAGGAGGTCGAGCGGAGGCGGGGTTTTCGGTGGCGACTGCTTGACAAAGGGCCGGCCTGGAAGCTCCCGGCGTCTAGATGAAACGGTTCATCAGCGCTCTGAGGCTCTCTTCCGCCTTTCCTTCTCCCCTCTGGTCCAGGCGGCCGATGATCTCTTCCACCCTGAGACGCCTCTCGCTGTCCCGGAGGTCGTCGAGACGCCGATAGAGACCTGCCCGCCGGCCTACCTTGAAGGCCAACCGATCTCGTGCCGGCAGCGAGAGGTAACGGTCGATGAGGGCGATCATCTTCTCCTTGTCTTCCGGCAGCCTGCCCTCGACCTCTTCGAGGAGGTTGAGGATGTGGTCGCTCACGAGGCAGCTCCGGATCCCCTCGAGTCGCTCGACAAAAAGGCGGATCTCCCGCACCACATCGTCCTCTTCCAGCAGTTCCATCTCGCCTGATTCGACCTTCCGGTAGAGAGGCATATCGCTGCTTACGCAGAGAGTGCGGAGCCGGATGAATTGCGGGTTGATCCGGTTGAGGGTCGTGGCCGTCGCGACCGCGTGTTCCGTGCTCCATCTCTTTCCGCCGAGACCCGGCATCACATACTCACACAGAGAGATCCCCGATTCCACGACTTTCCTGCCCGCCTCCACGTGCTCGGCGGCGGTAACGCCTTTTCGTATGTAGGCAAGCAGCGGATCGTGGCCCGTTTCAAGGCCCACGTGGATCCTGGACAAACCGGCTTTGCGGAGGGCCGTCAGTTCTTCCACGGTCTTGGAGGCCAGCGTCTTGGAGCGGGCATAGGTGGTGATGCGCGTGATGGAGGGGAACTCCTGTTTCAGGAAGGCCAGGACGTCGGCGAGATCTTCGGTTTTCATGATCAGGCTGTTTGCATCCTGGATAAAGGCCTGGCTTCCCCCGAAGTAGAGCCATGCTGCCACGGATCGATGGCTCTCGCCGTACCTGGAGTAGTCCCCGTAGACGATTCTTACAACCTCGTCGGTGATCTCGCCGCCGCAACCGTGACGCCAGGAGATCTCGCGGATCTCGTCGGCGATCTCCCTGGCCCTCTCGATATCCTTCTTGATTTCGGGTACAGGACGGATCTGGAATTTCCGGCCCTTGTAAGTGTGGCAGAATTCGCAGCGGTTCCACGGGCAGTTCCGGGTCGCTCGAATCAGCAGGCTACGGGCCTCGCTCGGCGGTCGTATCGGTCCCTGTTCGAATTCAAACATAGGATCTCCTCGGAACTATCCATGATACCATGCCGGGAGGATCTTTTTCATCCTCTTGGGGTTCCGATCGCGCGCGGCACAGGGGAACGGATCCGCCCGCGGACGGCTTGGTCCAGAAATTGCACCGCATCATCGCCGTAGAAAAGATCCCTCAAGCCTGCACCGCCGGGTGCCGTTCCCTGGCCATAACGCACCTTGTTGTGTCCAAGACCCCTTGACTCACCGGTGTTTCCGGTGGTATGAGAACCGCTATTATGGCAAATCCCTTCGGATTCAGAAGTCTGACCGTCGGTGCCGTCCTTTCTCTCACCGGCTTCCTCGTTGTTTCGTGTTCAGGTGTAGCCGTAAAGGGATCCTCCCCCGGGACCCCCGAACCCGGTTCGGATCCCCCCGGCCTACAGGCGGGTCTGGAATGGACGGATCTCGACTGGCGTGTTTTCGCCGGGCCCTCTGGTACCGGGTCGACAGGCCCGGCCCTGGATGGAGATCCGTCCGGGGCAGGAGAAGAGGCCGGCGGGGTTGCGGAGGGCCAGGGCCGCGAAGATCCTGGTGATAAGAACGGCCACTCTCCGGATGATGTCAAAGAAGATGAGAACGCCGACCAGGCGCGGCTCTACGATGCCATCGACTTCTGCCAGAAGTCTCAGGATCTCTGGAAGGCGGGCAGGTTGGACGAGGCCAAGAAGAGCCTCGACCAGGCCTACCAGTCGATACTGGACATCAATCGCAGGGAAGACCCTGAGATAGCCCAGCAGATAGATGATCTCCGCTTTCTCATATCCAAGAGGATTCTGGAGATCTACGCGTCCCGTCTCAATGGGGTGAATGGGAACTACAAAGAGATCCCTCTGGTCATGAACGGTTACGTGGAGGCGGAGATAAAGCGCTTCCAAACCAAGGACAGGGATTTCTTTCTCCAGGCCTATTCCCGGTCCGGCAGGTACCGTCCCTACATCCAGGAGAAACTCGAAGAGGCCGGCCTGCCTGCCGAACTCTCATGGCTCCCCCTGATTGAGAGCGGCTTCAAGGTGAGGGCCCTCTCCCGGTCCCGCGCTCTCGGCCTCTGGCAGTTCATCCCTTCCACGGGATACAAGTTCGGCCTGAGAAGGAACCGGTGGATCGACGAGCGGATGAATGTGGAAAAGTCGACCAGGGCCGCCATCGAATATCTGAAAGAGCTTCACGGGATCTTCGGGGATTGGACGACCGTGCTCGCCGCCTACAACTGCGGCGAGGGCACGGTCCTCCGCGAGATTCGGCGCCAGAGGATCAACTATCTCGACGACTTCTGGGATCTATACGGGAGGCTGCCGCGGGAGACCGCCCGTTACGTGCCCAGGTATCTCGCCGTCCTCCACATCATAGCGGATCCTGAGCGGTACGGCTTCGTACTGGACGGCCCGGATCCGCCCATGGCTTTTGAAGAGGTGAGAATAGCCAAGAGGGTGAGACTGAGGGATGTGGCGCGTCAGATAGGAGTTCCGGAAGCCATGCTGGTTGAGCTCAACCCGGAGCTTCGATACAAGGTTACCCCGAAAGGCTACAGTCTCAGGGTACCCTCGGGCAAGGGACGACTCCTCCTGGCGAGGCTCGAAAAGATCCCGGTCTACGTTCCTCCCAAGAGGCGGTATGTATACCACCGAGTCAGACGAGGTGAGACCCTCTCCCACATCGCCAGGAGATACCACACCTCGATACGCTCCATTGCCAAGGCCAACGGAATCGTCCAGAGGAACTTCATTCGGGTGGGCCAGAAGCTCAAGATTCCCGTGAGGTAGAAAGCCTGCCGGGAAGAGAAGCACGCGGGTCCGTTTTACCCTGGAAAGCCTCGCGTTACCCTCGCGATTCTCCGTGAAAACCCCGGAACCCCTGTCCAGGGGCGGTGGAAGAGACTCCCGGAAGGTTAAGATGAGGATGTGCTGGCAAGAAGGAGTTGCCGGTGCCCGTAGAAATCGACCGCCCCGTAGATACCGCTCAGAGAGAGGGAAATCCATAGAAACGCCGTGGCAGCGGTCTGGACGTCGGTGAAGGCGAAAAATCCGACCCCCGCGATCAAGGCCAGGGGGATCATCACCATCCGCTTCAGTCTCTCCTTGGTTCTCTCTTCCCTGCCGAGGGCCGCAACCCAGATATCCAGGCCCTGCGAGGCGAAATCGAATGAGAGAATGAGAATCACCATCCATGAAGCTTCCGGAACGAAACGGACCATGGCCAGTGCGGCCATTGGGACCAGAAAGCCGGTGATAAGCCGGAGGAATACCCCTAGGAGGCTCCCCCCGGTTTCCCTCCAGGCAGAATAGAAGACCCTCAGGTACTGCAGGCCGGAAGCGTAGGTGAACCCCAGGATCACTACCATATAGAGGAGGGCGCTCTGCCTCTTCGGGAAGACGGCCGCGATCGCCAGGATGTATGAAAAACAGCCGAGAGCCAGCATGGTTCGGTGCGGTATTCTCCCCCGGCGGATCAGGTCGACGGCGGCAAGGACCACCGCGACGGCGAGGGGAAGGCAGAAGAGGGCGACAACCAGTCTCCTGTCAGGGACGAGATAGACCAGGAGGATGAAGGCGGCCCCGCCCATTTGAATGGTCGTCTTCGACTTGGCGAGTTCAGTCACCCGGAGCTCCTGTTTTGTGCGGCTCAGAAGGCGCCGGATCTCCGTGATGAGGAACTCTCGAAGGAAGAGGAGAAAGGCCGCCCAGAGGGGAACATAACCGAGTTGGACAAAGGGGATGTAAATGACGGTTATGAAGATCTTGTCCGCTATGGGATCGAAAAGGGTTCCAAAAGGTGTCGTCCCGTAACGTCTTGCCAGGACTCCGTCGAGATAGTCGGTGAATCCGAGCAGGGCGAACAGAGACAGGGCGACGAGCTTTGCCGCAAGACCCCCGTAAAGAAGGACGCAGGGAATGGGGAGACAGATGATTCGTATAATGGTAAGCTGATTTGCCGTGATTCTCACAGGATCTGCCTGCAGGATCGAGCTCTTTTTGTGGTAGACCGCCCGGAAGACCGCGGTCAGAATCCGGACGGGTCAATTAGGATGCCAAGACAAAGAATAAATCAATTTTCTCGGGCAGGCAATGCTTTGTTGCGAGACCTTCTGCCTCGCCTTGCCGGGAGGTCGTGGATCCCTGCTCCGACAGAGACGCTGCAGGCGGCCCCGGGGCAAGCCCTGAGCCGTCCGTCGCGGGATGAAAGTAGCCTCTTCTAAATGATTCCACTTGGGTCCGGGGGTGATCTTGGAAGCACTGGCATTCTACCTGCGCCTCGTGCACTCCCTGAGGGGGGATCTGCTGGTCTGTGCCGCACTCCTCTTTTTTGGAGGCCTTTTGTGTTCCCCCCTGGTGGTGGAGAAACAGATCAGGCCGCTGCTGGTCTATCCAAGGTGGCTGTGGCGCCGAATCCAGGGGTGGGTTCATCCGGGGACGCCTTTCTTGAAGATGGTGGCGCTGATCTTTCTTCTCAACGCCGCCTCCCTTCTTGTGAACATAGTCTCGGGGATGTCCGGCGTCCTCCCCTTCTTGTTCGGGTTTCTTATCGGACTGAATGTGGGGGTGATCGTCGTGGAAGAGACAGGCACGTGGAGTCTCCTGGGCCTTGTCCTCAACCCGGTGGCCCTTTTGGAGTTTCCTGCCACGTGGATCAGCCTTTCTGAGGGAATGGAGCTGGGGCTGTCTGTGCTCGGTCGCTTCTCCTTCTCAGGATCCCTTGCGGTGCTGGACAAAGGTCTGACCGTGTATCTGGCCCTCATCCTGCCTCTCCTGCTGGTTGCCGCCTTCACAGAAGTGGCCCTCATCAAATGGGGCGCGAGGGTTGGAGGGAAGGGGAGAGGAACAGGGCCCTCCGGGGGGACCGGCGTTCTGCGCGGCCCCTGAAATCTTTCGCCTTCAACGGCCCGGTCTCATGTCGCTTGATGTCACGGAAGTCCCTCTCTTTGATTTCCACTTGCATCGGATTTGGTTTGAGGCTAGACTGAAATTGGGAGGTCAATCACGGGAGAAAGGAGGGATCGGGGACGAGATAGTTTTGAATGTTTTTGAAAAGAAAGGAGGATTCGGCATGAGAAGGTCTCGATTGGTTTTGTTCATTGCTGTTTTTGTTCTCGGCCTTGCCGTGACCGGTGCGCAGGCGGTCACTGAAATCCAGTGGTGGCATGCTCACGGGGGGCGGCTGGGGGAGAAGGTCAATGCCATTGCCGCGGGTTTCAATAGCCTGCAGAGCAAGTACCGGGTGGTACCGACATACAAGGGGAGCTATCCTGATACCATGACTGCCGGTATTGCGGCGTTCCGCTCAAAGAATCCGCCTCATATCCTTCAGGTCTTTGAGGTGGGGACGGCGACCATGATGGCGGCCAGGGGGGCCATCAAACCGGTTTATGAGGTAATGGCGGAATCGGGAGTGCCGTTTGACCCCAATGCCTATCTTTCCACGGTGATCAGCTACTACACCACACCCGACGGCAGGATGTTGTCCATGCCCTTCAACAGTTCGACCCCTGTCCTGTACTACAACAAAGATGCCTTCAGGAAGGCGGGCCTCGATCCGAACAAGCCGCCCAAGACATGGCCCGAGGTGGCCGAGTACGCGAGGAAACTGGTCAAGGCGGGCTACTCTGCCGGCTTCTCAACCGCGTGGATCTCCTGGATCCACCTCGAGAACTTCAGCGCATGGCACAATGTGCCGTTCGGAACCAAACAAAACGGTTTTGGTGGATTGGATACGGAGTTTGTCTTCAACGGACCCCTGCAGGTGAGGCATATCCAGCAACTGGCCGACTGGCAGAAGGAAAAGATATTCGTTTACGGTGGGCGGCGAAACCTTGGCAACGCCAAGTTCTCCTCCGAAGAAGTGGCCATGTACACGGAATCTTCAGCCGGGTATGCAGGTTTCAAGAAGACCTGCAAGTTCGAGTTCGGAACGAGCATGCTCCCCTATTGGCCGGATGTGCCCGGAGCTCCTCAGAACACGATTATCGGCGGCGCGAGCCTCTGGGTGATGGCCGGGCATCCCGCCGAGGATTACAGGGGTGTGGCAACCTTTTTCGGCTATCTCTCCTCACCTTCTGTCCAGGCCGACTGGCATCAGTTTACCGGATACCTGCCGATTACGACTGACGCCTACTACCTGACAAAGGGGCAGGGATTCTACGAGAAGAATCCGGGGATGGAAACCGCATTGAAGCAGATGACCCTCCACAAACCGACCGAAAACTCCAGAGGCCTGCGGTTCGGCAACTACGTGCAGGAGCGCAGCATCATCTACGGTGAGCTGGAAGCCATCTTTGCCGGAAAGAAGAGCGCGCAGGAGGGGTTGGACGACGCGGTGGCTGCCGGGAACAAGCTACTGCGCAAGTTTGAAAGAGCCCACAAATAGCTGCCATGGGGCGGAACCGGACCCATCCACCGCCGTGGCCGGGTCCGGCCGCCCTCTTCAGAGTCCATCGGTCTCTTATGGAAAAACGGGTTGTCTTCAGACACAGGTTTCTTCCCTATCTCCTGGTTGCGCCCCAGATCATCATCACCCTCATATTCTTCATCTGGCCGGCTTCCCAGGCGATCTACCAGTCTGTCCTGCAGCAAGACCCTTTCGGTCTTTCCTCGGCCTTTGTCGGGCTGGCGAACTTCCAGCAGATCTTCACCGACGAGATCTACCTGCACTCCATCTACGTGACGGTGGTCTTCAGTTTCTCGGTTGCGGCAATCGCCATGTCGGTTGCCCTGGTTCTCGCTGCAATGGCGGATCGGGTCATTCGGGGAGCCACCACGTACAAGACCCTGATTATCTGGCCCTATGCGGTTGCTCCCGTCGTAGCCGCGGTGCTGTGGTACTTTCTCTTCAACCCGACAGTGGGGATCGTTGCCTTCTATCTTAAGACCCTCGGATACGACTGGAACCACACCCTGAACGGGGGGCAGGCGTTGTTCCTGGTTGTCATCGCAGCCGCCTGGCGTGAGATCGCCTACAATTTTCTCTTCTTCCTGGCCGGGCTTCAGGCCGTTCCGAGGTCCTTCATCGAGGCGGCGGCCATCGACGGTGCTTCGCCGCTGAAGCGATTCTGGACGATCTCCTTCCCCTTGCTGTCGCCTACGTTCTTCTTCTTGATAGTAATGAACATCGTGTATGCCTTCTTCGACACCTTCGGTGTGATCCATGCCATCACCGAAGGAGGGCCGAACGACGCCACAAACATCATGGTCTACAAGGTCTATCACGACGGGTTTCTGAGTTTGGATCTCGGAGGGTCCGCGGCTCAGTCGGTTATTCTGATGATCGTCGTCATCTCTCTCACGGTTGTTCAGTTTCGCTATATCGAGCGGAAAGTGCACTACTAGAGGAGCCGTTGATGGTTGAACATCGTCCCTGGCTTACCTTTCTGACCCACGCGGTGCTGGTTCTGGGCATGTTGATTCTCGCCTTCCCCATCTACGTCACCTTTGTCGCTTCGACGCACACCCTGGGGGAGATAACGACGTCCTTTCCCCTTCTGCCGGGAAAGCATCTGATCGAGAATTACATCCGGGCCCTGACTCTGGGAACGACCGAGGTGGGGGCTACTGTGGGCAGGATGATGCTCAACAGCCTGATCATGGCCCTGGGAATCACCTTCGGGAAGATTGCCATCTCCCTGCTTGCCGCCTATGCCATCGTCTATTTCAGGTTCCGCTTCCGCATGTTCTTTTTCTGGATGATTTTTATTACCCTGATGCTGCCTGTGGAGGTTCGTATTCTACCGACCTACAAGGTTGCGGCCGATCTCAAGATGCTCGATTCTTACTCGGGGTTGATCCTCCCTCTCATCGCCTCGGCTACGGCCACTTTTCTGTTTCGCCAGTTCTTCATGACGGTGCCCGATGAGCTCTGCGAGGCGGTGAGAATCGACGGGGGCGGCCCTATCCGTTTCTTCTTCGATATCCTGTTGCCCATGTCACGCACCTCGATTGCGGCTCTATTCGTGATCCTCTTTATCTACGGTTGGAATCAGTATCTCTGGCCTCTGCTGATCACCACGAACGAGGGTTACTACACGGTTCTGATCGGCATCAAGCGGATGCTCGACGTTGGGGAGGGGCAGGCGGAATGGCACATCATCATGGCCTCTTCCATGCTGGCGATGATCCCGCCGGTGCTCGTCGTCATCTTCATGCAGAAGCAGTTTGTTCGAGGCATGACCGAAACCGAGAAATAGGGGTACGGCTATGGCCGATGTCAGTCTCAGGGATGTGTACAAGAAGTTCGGGAAGACCGAGGTTATCCATGGAATAAGCTGCGAGATCAGGGACGGCGAGTTTATCGTGATCCTGGGTCCCTCTGGCTGTGGCAAATCGACCGTGCTCCGCATGGTTGCGGGACTTGAAGTGATTACCAGCGGCGAGATTGCCATCGATGGAAAGGTGGTCAACCGCCTGGAACCCGCCGACAGGGATATCGCCATGGTATTCCAGAACTATGCCCTCTATCCCCATATGACGGTCTACAAGAACATGGCCTACGGCCTCAGGATACGGGGCATGCCCAAACCCGAGATCGAAAGAAGGGTCCGCGATGCCGCAAGGATCCTGGAGCTGACCGACTTCCTGGACAGGAAGCCGAGACAGCTCTCGGGGGGGCAACGGCAGCGTGTTGCCATGGGCAGGTGTATTGTACGGGAGCCCAAGGTCTTTCTTTTTGACGAACCCCTCAGCAACCTCGACGCCAAGCTGCGAGTCCAGATGCGACTTGAAATCCGGAGGCTTCACGAGGACCTGAAGATCACCAGTATCTACGTCACCCATGACCAGGTGGAGGCGATGACCCTGGGTGACCGCCTCGTGGTGATGAAGGACGGTGTGGTTGAACAGATCGGTACGCCCCTGGAGATCTATCAACGGCCAAGGACCATTTTTGTCGCCGGTTTCATCGGCTCACCCTCCATGAACTTTCTTCCGGCACGGCTGGATAGTCGAGGAAGAGGGATCGAGCTCTCTGGAGGGGAGACCCTGCCCCTTCCGGATGAAAGCCTCTCTGCCCGGGGAGGCAGGCAGGTGACCCTCGGCATCCGGCCCGAGCATCTGGTCGTGACGGAGGAGAGCTCGGCCCAGGTCCATCTGAAGGTCGACATGATTGAGGCACTCGGGGCCGACACGGTTGTCCACGGGCATCTGGGGGAGGATCGACGCCTTGTTACGGTTCGCGTGCCGGGTGTCATGAAGGTCGCAACGGCCGAAACCCTGCCCCTCAGGTGTGACCCGGAGCGATTGCACCTGTTTGACCCTGAAAGCGGGGCTCGTCTGGGCTCCACCTGAGTTCAGGCTTCAACGGCCCGGCGATCTCCGGGGAAGTACTGTTTGGTCGTCTCAACGGGCAAGAAGCCTGCCCTCGCTGTACTGCTTTGCTTGCCGGACCTTTTGTGAGAAATAGGCTCTTACATGGATTTTCTCGCCGTTCTGAAAGAGAAGCCGCTGGTCGCGGCCCTTAGGGACCTCGGTAATCCACCTTTCCCCGAGTTCCCGAACGTGGGGGTGTTGTTCCTTCTCGGGGGTACGATATTCGACATCCCCAGAATCGTCGATGAGGCCAGGCGCCTCAACAGGCTCGTTTTTGTCGATATAGACCTCATAAAGGGAATCGGCAAGGACAGCTCCGGGGTGCGTTATCTTGCCAGAGAGAGCCGGGCGGACGGCATCATCACCACCAAGAGCAACCTCGTTGCCGCTGCCAGGAAGGAAGGCCTGTCTACCGTTCAGCGGATCTTTGTCCTCGATTCGGAATCCCTGGCAGGAGGCCTGAACGTGGTGGTGAACTCGAGACCCGATGCAGTCGAGATCCTGCCGGGTTTGATCGTGCCCAAGATCATGAACGCGATCCGGGCGAGAACATCCACCCCGGTCATCGCCGGCGGGTTGATAACGGAAGAGCGTGAGGTGGAAGAGATCCTTGCTTCAGGGGCTGTGGCGATATCGACCACGAGCTACCACCTGCTGTGACCTTCCAGGTGTTCCGGTCTCCTCCTGTCAGGGCAGGCTCTTGGGCAAGGCGGAGGAATGATACCGCCGGCAAATGGTCTGGGTCGGACCAAGTGAAGATAGAGAGCGCATAGGGTGAAGGCGGCCACTTGACAAAGCCCTTCGCGTCTTGTTATATCTTTACAGGACAGAGACAAAAGAGAGAGTCCTGATAGGAGGCGCACCGGGTTTTGGGGCGCAGGACTATCAGGATTTTTTTGTGCCGACAGAGGGAATCCGAGATGGTGCTCGAAGCCGACGTCATCGTTATCGGAGGTGGATCAACAGGTACCGGTATCGCCCGGGACCTCGGCCTCAGGGGATTGAGCTGCCTGGTTCTTGAGAAGAGCGACCTTGCCAGTGGGGCCACGGGGGCCTGCCAGGGACTCCTTCACAGCGGCTGCCGCTACGTGGTTTCCGACCCCCCGTCTGCAAAGGAGTGTTACCAGGAGAACAGGATCCTGAGGGAAATAGCCGCAAGCTGCGTCGAGGAGACAGAGGGTCTTTTCGTCTCCCTCCCCGAGGATGGATTGGAATACCAGGAGCGGTTTATCTCGGCCTGCGGCGCCGTGGGCATACCGGTGGAGCGACTCTCCCCTGAGGAGGCTCTTGCCCTCGAGCCGAGTCTCTCGGGCGAGTTGATCGGTGCTGTAAGGGTTCCTGACGGTTCGATCAATCCCTTCACCCTCGCGGCGGAAAACGCCAGGGCGGCTCAAATTCACGGCGGGACGATCATTACCCATGCGAGGGTGGATAGCCTGCTTGCCGAGGGAGGAAGGGTGAGGGGTGTCCGGGGCACCCATGTCAGGACAGGAGAGGTCTTCGAAGCCTTTTCCGGATTCGTCATCAATGCCGCGGGTGCCTGGGCCGGCCAGGTGGTCCGCAGCCTCGGACTTTCGATTCCCCTTGTCTACTCAAAGGGAAGCATCCTGGTAACGAGCAGGCGGCTGACAGAGACCGTGGTCAACAGGTGCCGGCCCCCCTCGGATGGAGACATAATCGTCCCGAACGAGACCACGGGTCTGATCGGCACCACGTCGATCCAGGTGGAAGACCTGGATCGGCTCACAGTCGAGCCCGATGAGGTCAGACTCCTGCTGGAGGAGACCGCCAGGATGATTCCCTCTGTGGGCTTGGCGAGGCTCATCCGGGCCTATGCCGGGGTGCGTCCCCTTTTCATGCAGGCTGGCGTGAAGAACGATCGACAGGTGAGCAGGGGATTTGTCGTCATCGACCATGAAGAGGAGCAAGGGGTCCGGGGACTTCTGAGCATCGTCGGCGGCAAGATGGCCACCTACAGGCTGATGGCCGAGAAGGCCGTGGATGCGGCCTGCGAGAAACTCGGCGTTACCGCCTCCTGTGCGACCCACCTCGAACCCCTCCCGGGTTCCAGGAAGCACGGTTTTGTCAGCCTGGCGGAGCGGTTGAGAAAGACCTCCCCGGAAGAAAGAAAGGATCCGGGGAAGGATCTGATTCTCTGCGAGTGCGAGCTTGTCACCCGGAGAGAGATAGAGAAGGCGGTGATCGAGGACGGGGCCTCTGATTTGAACGATATTCGGATGCTGACGCGCATGGGGACCGGTCCCTGCCAGGGGGCCTTCTGCGCGTACAGGAGCCTCGGCACTCTGCTGGAGGCGGGCGGGGCCGGGGAAGGGTTTCCGGATGAGATGTTGAAGGATTTCTTGGAGCGTCGGTGGAAGGGTGTGAGGCCCGTGGTGGAGGGCGACCAACTCAGGGAGGAGCAGGTGGCCGAAGAAATCTACATCGGGATATTCGGCCTTGAGAAGAAGGGGCCGGCGAGACTTTCGGGGAGGTAGGATGAAACACGATGTCATTGTAATCGGCGCCGGACTTTCCGGGCTCATGGCCGCAAAGACAGCGGCCGATTGCGGCCTCAGGACGCTGATACTGGCAAAGGGCATGGGAATGATCCATGTCTCCCCGGGTGGGATAGACCTGCTCGGGTACTACCCTGAGGAGAGCATGGAGATCGAGGAGGACCCATTTTCCGCTCTCGGCCGGTTGATAGAGGAGAGGCCGGATCATCCCTACTCAAAGGTAGGCCTGGAGGATCTGGAGCATGCCCTGGCCTCATTGTCCGCCCTCTTTTCCTCCGGGGGCTACCGTTACACCGGCGAAGGGCGAAAAAACACGGTGCTTCCGACCGGTATCGGCTCTGCGAGACCCTCATACCTGGTTCCCTCCACCATGGTCGGAGGAAAGGGCGTTTTTTCCGAGCCGACCCTGCTCGTGGGATTCCACGAATTTGCCGGTTTCTATCCTGCCTATGCTGCGCGGAACTTGCGCAACTCCGGAGGGGAGGGCGGCGGCGGCCCGGAGGTGAGGAGCGGGTATGTTGAGGTCGCAGACATCGGGGGCCGGAACAGCTTCAAGGGTTCTTCGCTGGCTCTCCAGTTCGATGTGGGGGCCTTCAGGGAAGCGGTGGCCGAAAGAGTCCGGGGGATAATGGAAGGGGAGAGGCTCGTCGGCTTTCCGGCCGTGTTGGGCCTCCGTGATCCACAGGGAGTGAAGCTCGACCTCGAGGCACGGATAGGCTCAGAGGTTTTTGAACTCTCTGTCCTTCCCCCGTCGATCCCTGGAATGAGGTTGTTTGACGCCTTCCAGCGGGCCCTCAGGGCAAAGGGGGTGAAGATGATCCAGGGTGTCGAGGTGGTCTCGGCGGTTCGGAAAGGCCGTCATTGCCGGGGGGTTGTGGTCAAGACCCCCTCAGGCCAGCAGAGGGTCCATGAGGCGGATTCTTTTGTTCTCGCCACCGGAAGGTTTTTCGGAGGCGGACTCAGGGCGGAGCACGATCGGATCGTGGAACCCATATTCGACCTGCCGGTCGTGCAGCCGGAGGGAAGAGCCGAGTGGTTCTCCGATGACTTTTTCGCAAAGGAAGGCCATCCCATCAACAGGGCCGGCATCAAGACGAACGACCGGCTCAACCCCGTTGACGGGAAAGGCGGGCCGGTGCTTGAGAATCTCTTCTTGGCCGGTTCAATACTTGGACATCACGACCCTGCCAGGGAGAAATCCGGAAGCGGGGTGGCGGTGGGTACGGGTTACAAGGCTGTCCAGAATCTGGTGGAAAAATGAAACAGAAGACCCCGGTGGCGGATAGAAGCGACCAGTGTATTAAGTGTGGGATATGTACGGAGTACTGTCCCGTTGCCCGAGTAACAGGGGATTTTCTCGGTTCCAAACAGGCCGGCCCCGATGCCCAGCGGTTTCGACGCCCTCAGGATCGATCCGCGGATCCCTGGGTGAGCCTCTGCATCGGCTGCGGCAAGTGCGATCTTGTCTGTCCGGCCGGGGTCAACGTCTCCGACCTCACCCTCATGGCAAAGGCCAAGCTGGCCGGAGAGAAGGGATTCAGCCCGAGAGACTGGCTGCTGGGCCACACCCATCTTTTCGGTTCGGCTGCCGTGTCCTTGGCTTCCCTTACCAATATGGTGCTCAGGAGCCGTCTTTTCAGGGGAGTTTCCGATCGCCTCCTTGCCATAGACCGGAGGAGGCCGCTGCCCGGCTATGAAAAGGAGACCTTTCGCGGGTGGTTCAGGAGCCACAGGTCCAAGGGGCAGAGGAAAGTGGCCTATTTCTATGGATGCTACGCCAACACAAACGAGATCGATGTGGCGATTGCAGTGGTAGAGGTTCTTGAGAAAAACGGCTTCGAGGTCGTCCTCCCCTACCAGGAGTGCTGCGGCATGCCCTCTCTGGGACAGGGGGACCTCGAATCGGCGAGGGCCCTGGGCGAGAGAAACGTCCGTTCCTTGGCCAGGGTGGTCGATGAGGGATACGACATCGTTTTCAGTTCGGCCACATGCGGCCACATGATTCGTTCCGAATACCCGGAGTTTTTCAGAATCGAGGGAGCCCAACGGGTGGCCGAAAGGATCTTCGACGTATCCGAGTACCTGCTGATGCTTCACGAAAGGGGAGAACTCAATACGGACTTCGAGCCCTTGAAGGACCGGCTGCCCTACCATGCGCCCTGCCATTTGAGATCGTTGGGAATCGGCCTTCCTGCCATAGACCTGCTCCAACTGATCCCGGGTCTGGAGCTGGTGGACATCGATGCAGGCTGTTGCGGCCTCGGCGGTACCTATGGATTCAAGAAGGAGACGTACGACATCTCCGTGGCTATCGGCCAGAATCTCGTAAGGGCCCTTGAAGAGTTCGGATCGAGCGTGGTTGTTTCGGACTGCGAGGGGTGCAGGATGCAGATCAGGCACCTTACAGGGCTCGATGCGGTCCATCCCCTGCAGATCCTGAGAGACGCCTATAGGCGGGGTAGAGCATGACAAGACCTGTTGCAATCCCTCAGGGAAACGCCTACAATGGGGATACACAGTCTCAAGGAGGCGCTTCATGCTCAAGAAGCTGACCCAAAAGCTCTTTGGCGGCGGCCCCTCTCCCCGGTCTTCGGATGGGTTTTTCTTAAAGGTCCGTTGTGCGGCCTGCGGAGAGATATTCAATCTCTTCATCAACAAGTCGACCGACCTCGCGCAGGATTTCGGTGAGGACGGAAGCGTCACCTACTTCTTGAACAAGGAGATAATCGGGGGGCGCTGCAAGAATGCGATCCAGGTGCGAATGAGATTCGACGGGGACAGGAACCTCAAGTCCAAAGAGATAGAAAATGGAGAGTTCGTCGAGGACTAACGGTCCTACGGCAATGATCGAACCGTGGGTCGAGGCCGTGGAAGTGGCGATCGGGGAGCTCAGGGCGTGGCCGAAAAACGAGATTCATATCTTCCACCACAACGACGCCGACGGCCTCTGCTCGGGGGCGATACTCACCAGGGCCTTTGAAAGAGACGGATACCGGGTCCATCGTCTCTGCCTGGAGAAGCCTTATCCGGAGGTCCTCGAAAGGCTCTTTGAGGAGGACGGGCAGATCTTCGTTTTCGCAGACTTCGCCGGGAGAATCGCCCCGATGCTCTCCGGGTTGAACAGGGGGAGGAATCTCACCCTGATTCTCGATCACCATGCGGCCCGGGAGGCGACCGATCCCAGGGTCCATAATCTCGATCCTGATCTTTTCGGTCTCAAGGGAGACAGGGACATTTCGGCCTCCACCACGTGCTATCTCTTTGCCGGGAGCCTCGATCCGGCCAACCGGGACATGGCCGATCTCGCGGCCCTGGGGGCCGTAGGGGATGAGTTCTTCGTGGAGGGGAGGCTTGTGAGCGAGAACAGGGCGGCAGCCATGGAGGCGGTCCGCCAGGGGAGGCTCGAGATCCAGGAGGCGGAGAGAGGAGAAAGGTATATTCTCAGGACATCCCGGGGTGAGCTGCCGTGCGACCGGTTTGCGGCCTATCTGGACGTCCTGGGAGGGGTCGGATACTACAGGGGAGGGCCGGAAGTAGCTGTCAGGGTTTGTCTCGATGGTTTTTCGGAAGAGTCTGACAGGATGGCCGGCGAGCTGGAGGCCACAAGGACCCGCGCCTTCGAATCAGAGATTGCAAGACTCAAGGCCGGAGCCCTCAGGTATTCTCCCCACATTCAATGGTTTCACGTGGAGAACCGCTTTTCCCCCATGGGGGTGAAGACGATCGGGGCCTTCTGCGATGCCATCAAGAATGCGGACTGGATAGATCCCGGGCGTTACGTTGCAGGCTTTCAGGCCATTCCCGACGAAATCCCGGGTTTCGGCCCCGTGGCCTTGGATCAGGTGAAGATCTCCATGCGGGTGCCGGCCTATCTGGAAGGTGAGATCAGGCGAGAGAGGGCAATGGGACTCGACCGGCTCCTTCCGGATGCGACCGACAGGCTCGGCGGGTTCTCAGACGCCTGCCACAGCCTGACTGCTGCTACGACGGTGGCCAAGGGCAAAGAAGAGAGCCTCATCGAGGAGATGGAAAGGATTCTTGAGACACACTCGTCGAGTCCGGGAGGATGATGCAATGGGGAGAGGAACGGGTTACGGCAAGACGATTCTGATCGGTGATCAGTTCGTGCTGGAGGGAGTTCCGGCCATCGTCTCCTCTATCCCCTTCGAGACCGTTGCCAGGGTGGAAAGGACCGGAGGCAGCGGCTGGGTGCTTGAGGACAATCGGATCGAGGTGCCGGGATACAAGGATAGCAAGAAGGAGCAGCAGGCGAGATCGATCAACAGGATTCTCGAGGTGATGGGGATCGACGCCGCAAAGACCCCTATCAAGATCACCTTTGAAGGCACCCTCTTGGCCGGAAGCGGGGTCGGTGCCAGTGCTGCCAGTTGTGTCTCCCTGGCAAGAGCCCTGAACGACGAGTTCGGGCTCGGTCTTTCGATCGACGAGATAAACCAGGTGGCCTGGGAAGGGGAGTTCGCCTATCACGGAGTGCCTAGCGGTGTGGACAACACGGCCTCCTGCTATGGGGGCCTCATGCTGTTTCAGCTTAGAGACGGCCGAAAGACCGTGGAAAAAATCGAGGTCAAGGAGCCCATCGAGGTGGTCCTGGGAAACAGCGGTGTTTCGGCGAACACGGCGGCCCTCGACGATCTCGTCAACAGGGAGAAAGAGAGGGACCCCGAGCTTTTTGCCTCGAGGCTCGGGACCATCACGGAACAGGCCCTCGAGGTGAGGAGGTGTCTCGAGTCTGGCGACCTGGAACGGGTCGGCAGGATCATGACCGACAACCACGGGATCCTGATCGACATGGGGCTTTCCCACGAAAAGCTCGTCTACCTGTGCGATCTGGCTCTCCGAGAGGGGGCTTTTGGAGCGAAACTCACGGGCGGCGGGATGGGAGGATACATGGTGGCCCTCACACCTGGCAGGGAGCTCCAGGAGAGGGTGGCCTCGGCCATCGAGAGCGAAGGGTTCGCGGTCATGCGGGCCACTGTGGGTGGAGAGTGACGGTCGATTCGGTGGATGAGAAGGACCACGCACGAGGGATGCACCTGCGTTACACACGGAGGGTTTTGTCTCTCGCACGCACGGCCAGATCGGGTCTGTCCGTTATGATGGCCTCGATCCGGGGGTCTCTTGCGAATCGCTCCATCTTCTTCTCTTCGTTGACGGTCCAGACGTAGACGGGTTTGTTGTTCCTTCTCGCCCTACTCAGAAAGCCGAATCTCAGGAGCTTGAAGTGGGGTACGAGGAAGTCCGCCCTCGCGATCCTGCATCTCTTCATGGGAAAGAATTCAGAAAACCTCGTTTCTATATAGTCGTCCGGCTTTTTCCGGCCCAGTATCAACCCGGTCCTCACCCAGGGGAAGTCGTCCTTTATCCTTCTTACCGAGGAATCGTTGAAGGAGGTGACGACGAACCCGTCTTCACCGAAACGGCTGCGGACGAGCTCGATGAGCTGGTCTTCGTATCCCTCCTCCTTGATCTCCACGTCCATCCCGATCCTTCCCCTTGCAAAGTCGAGCACCTCTTCCAATCTGGGCACATGGACGTGTCTTGCCCGGAGGTCTTCCTCGATCTCCCCGTATGTGAGTCCGCTGACGGGTTTGCCGTGGACGAACCGGTCGTGATGGGCTATAAGGATACCATCTTTCGTCCTTCTCACATCGAACTCGATCATGTCGGCCCCGGCGCGGAGGGCCTCCTCGAATGATTCGAGGGTATTGTCTTCTGCATAGGCAGAAGCCCCCCGGTGGGCTATGATAATCGGTCTTTGGAAGTTCAAAGCGTCTTCAAATCGAGGTAGACAATCACCGATACTGATCAAAGCGGCAACCCGTATGAATATCAGACCGCTGCCAGGACCGGAACGGATTCAGCGGCGATGATTCTTCTATCGGCGGTAACCAGGATCAGGTCGTACACAAACGCAGTGGCTGCCAGAAATCGGTCAGCGGGGTCCTGGTGGGGAAGATTAACAAAACGGGCTTGAATCGCTACTTCCCTGTTGATGGCTGCCTCCCTGAGAGGAATCTTTTGAAAAATATCACGTACTGATCTTTCAATGTCTGAGGTGAAGGAAATATGCCCTTTTTCGGCCAACAAGAGAATCTCCCATACGCTGATTGGAGAAAACCAGAGTTCATTTGATGCGCTTTCCAGCTCCTCTGCGAGCTTTTGGGGGAGTCGCTCAGGCTCAGCGGCACTCCAGAGAATAATGTGCGTATCAAGGAGCAGCCTCGATCTTTCAATGCCTCCCACTCTTTTTCATCCAATGGGGGAGATATGATATCACCTGTAATCTTGATACTATCCCTCATACAGCCCAGCCATCGATCAGGTTGAGGAGGAGGTGGAGGCGGTGTTACCAGCGCGACGGGCTCGCCTTTGCGCGTCACCAGGATTGATTTCCCGGTCTTCTTGACGTTGTCCAAAAGGCGCAGGCAGGTGGCCTTGAACTTTGAAATTGGTATTGTCTCCTGCATCTTGGGATCCGTTTTTCATTGACGGTTCTGCCTTAATCATACTATAGCCAATGACCATGGTCAAACGGACCACCGCCGTGTTACTAGGTAAGCGTCACCGAAAGATGCAGGTTATGCTCTCTCTAGGAATCTCCCGGCCTATGCAGAGCCTTCCCGCCTGAAGTGGACTCGAGCTTCGAAACTCGGTCTCATCGCGCCGGCCGGTCCACAAATCTCCTCGCGTTCACTGCACCGGGATTTCTCAATGCCGACTAAATAGGTGTGGACATGTTTCTCGGATGGGAGTAGAAAAGAGGGGACGGCGAGAAAAGCAAGGGGCAGATACTTGGTGTGATTGTTCCCTTTGCTGGAAAAGAAAGGATGAGACCATGAAGTTACGACCCTTTGAGTTATCAGGACCGAGCTACAGGGGCGCACTCCACGTTCACACCACCTTTTCAGACGGGCGGCTCAGTCCGGAGGAATGTTGCGACCGCTACAGGGCGTTGGGCTTCGATTTTCTCTTCATAACCGACCATGACGTGTGGAACGACCATTCCTCCCTGTCTAGTCCGGGGTTCGCGGTCTTCAATTCCGTCGAGGTCTCCGGCTCGGGTGGCCGTGAACACGTGCTTGCCCTCGGGGTCCGGGGAGCCGGAGAGACGGGGGATACCCAGAGGGTGATCGACTGGACAAACGCACAGGGAGGGGTGCCTGTTCTCTGCCATCCTCACTGGACGCGCATGTCCCTGCGCCGGGCCCTGGAGCTCGGCGATTACCCCCTTATCGAGATCTGGAACGGCACCAGTGAAAGGGAGCTCTCGGCGGACAACGTCCATTTCTGGGACCTTCTCCTCCAGGAAGGGAGGAGGGTCTACGGGGTGGCCGACGATGACTGCCACAGGATCCAGGACTACGGGCGTGGGTTCGTGCAGGTCTGGGCGGACGAGTTGAGCGAAGGAGCTATCTTGAAGGCCTTGAGAGAGGGGCGGTTCTATTCGACGAGCGGGCCGAGGATCGAGGTGATCCGGGCGGGAGAAGACAGTCTCTACGTCAAGGCGCAAGAGCCGATGCAGCGTATGGCCCTTTTCGGCGATGGGGGGTATGTCGGGCGAAAGGAGACCTTGCCGGGTGAGATGCCGACGGTTTCGGAGTACGAGGTGACAATTCCCGGGGAGATCCGATCCTATGCACGGGTCGCAGTGGAGGATCGGTCGCTCCGGCGAGCCTGGACCCAGCCCGTCTGGTAGCCCAAGGGGTCAAATCTCGTTTTGAGTCTTACTGCCTAATCAGACAACCGCGCTCATGCCCTCCTAAAACCAACCTGGAGCCAGCAAGGAGACAGGAGCATACAAAGCGAAGTATTCGATCTTCAAAGAGAAGCTCTCCAAAAGACTCAAGTCGAGACTTGAGCCCAAATCTATGAAGATGAAAACCCGCGTACAACTCCAAAAACCCTTTATACTCGCGGGGTTGACTTTTCTGAGATTTGTACTATAATTATACAAAAATACTGTACTACTTTTGGACAGGACTATGGAAACCGTAAAGATCCGCACGAAACACAGTATTACGATCCCGAAATCAATCCGGGAGAAATATCCCTTTCCCCTCGAAGTGGGCGACCGGGTCATGGTGTCGCTGCACGGGAACGAGATCATCATCAAACCCGTCAAGGAGATCCCGGCTGACCAGGCGTGGTTCTGGACAAAACCCTGGCAGGAAAGAATCAAAGAGGCTGAGGAAGACGTGAAGGCCGGTCGATACAAGGAATTCGACTCAGCAGATGAGCTTATAAAGGAACTTGACGAAGAGTGAAGATCTACCGGTCTGACAGGTTCAAGAAGAGTTACGGGAAGCTTCCAGATAGGGTCAGAAACAGGTTTCACAAACAGATTCTTTTATTCATTGAAAACCAAAAACACCGTTCTCTAAGAACCCGCCGCATTGTCAATACGCCTTACCGGGAATTCAGAGTGGACCTCCGGTACCGGGTGATCTTCAGACCTTATGAGGATGGTTTCATGCTTCTCGATATCGGCCCGCATGATATCGTGGATGCCTGGGGCCGGAGGGGGCGGTCTGTCCCAGATTGAGTAACCTGGAACTTGCTGGAACTCGTGGAACTTGGAACTTGGGGTCAGGTCTTGAATTATCAGTTCACCATGAACGTTGATTTAAGAGGTGCTGACCTGAAATTGCCGTGGAAGTGGTTTTGCGTGTTGAGCCTTAGCCGGAATGCGACAAGCCCTGGCAGGGGAAAAAAGCAAAGGAGGCCCAACCCCATGAAGAGAGTACGAAGTTTAGAGGTTACGAATTGAACACCGCCTGGAACCGAAGATACAAATTGTGGCATATAGATATAGGTGTTAGTGGCTCTGCGACGGGAACATTAGGGGAGCGGGGTCAAGCCTAGTCTTGAGTCTTTTGGAGGGCTTCTCTTTGAAGATCAAATACTTCGCTCTGTATAGACCTGTCTTCTTGGTGGCTGCAGGTTGGTTCTAGGAGGGGATGAGGGCGGTTGTTTGATTAGGGAGTAAGACTCAAAACGAGACTTGACCCCTTGTTTCCTGGTTGGGATTTTTTTCTTGACAGGTCGCTGGTTGGGATTTTTTTCTTGACAGGTCGGTTTCTTTTTGCTAAAAAAGCGCCGGTTGCTGTTTGGTCATTGTTGCCGTTTTTTCACATGCTGTGATGGGCCGAATCATGAAAGAACGCCGAAAACATCGCCGGTTTTCTGCATCGCACCATGTGAGCTTCAGCTACAACGGCCGGACGAGGACAAGCAATACTGTAGACCTTAGCCTGGGAGGGGTCAGGATTGAGACAGTGTTTCCCGTAAAGGTGGGCGAGGTCATCCAGGTCTCCATTGTGATCGGGGGGAACACGATCTCCCCTGTCGGGAGGGTCGTCCATGGGCGGGAGCGCCTCGATCTGCGATACGATGCCGGTTTCTACTTCGAGGCCCTCGGGCAGGAGGAGCGGGACTACCTTTTGAGTTATCTCGCGAGGCTTTCACGCCCTTGAGCCCGGTCCATCACCCTTTCTCCGACTTGGGTCCGTCTCGAGCATCCGTGGGTCAGCACCGAGCGCCTCTGAAAGGCTGTCTCTCTCTCCCGCTGCGTTTCTTTTCTGCCCGGAATTTCCTTTGTTTTCAATCAGAGACTCCTGACTCGTGTCTCAGCGCTCCCGTAACCTCGCTCGGGGACAAGTCTGGTTGTTCAAGAGTGATGAGGCTCCACCTGCCCGCCCTGTTGACATTCCGGGAAAAAAGCTGGACAAAGACAGAAGGACTCTGTACGCTTTGACGTGGAGAAGTGAGGGTGCCGGAGCGCCGCAAGAAGATTCTCATTTGTGACGACAACCTGGATTTCCTGAGGGTCACGGCTGAGATGCTCAGGGTCCACGGCTATGAGCCTCTTGCCGCAAAGACCGGGAAGCAGGCCCTGGAGAAGGCCGCAAGGTTCGGTCCGGATCTTGTACTGCTCGACTACCGTTTGCCCGATACAGACGGTGCTGCAGTGCTCGGTGAGCTGAGGAGAGTCCATGATGCGATCCCGGTGATCGTGATGACGGGCTTCGGCCATGAAAAACTGGCCGCCCGCGTGATCAAGCTCGGTGCGATGGACTACCTGGCCAAACCCTTCAAGAGCGGGGAGCTTCTGAAAAGCATCGAGAACGCCCTGAAGGCCGCCGAAGAGCTGAGAAAAAGGCAGGAGCTCGAGAAATTGGTCTTCTGGGGCAAGCTCTTCCCCCTTGTGGCACACGAGATCAGGACCCCTCTGCACAGCATCGGAGGGGCTTTGACCCTGATCAAGAGCCGCCACCAGGATGACGAGACCACTACACGCGCCCTCCAGATCATTCATGAAGAGATCGTTCGCCTCAACGAGTTCGTAAACCAGTGCCTCGATTTCTCGCGCCGTCCCTCAGGAGAGGGTTTCGATTTCATCGACCTGAACGAGACGGTGGCTTTTTGCGTTCAGTTGATGCAGCCCTTCCTCAGGAGCAGTTCCAAGAAGGTCAGGTTGGAGACTCGACTTGAAAAGTCTCTCCCGCGGGCTTACGTCAATCTCTACGGGATGAAACAGGTACTCATCAACCTGCTGAAGAACGCTGTCGAGGCGGTCCCGAAGGGGGGACGAATCGTTGTGAAGACCCGTTACAAGAAGGAACGGTTTGAAGAGTCGGTGGAGATCGAGGTGACCGACAACGGTGTGGGTGTGCGCGAAGAGGATATCCCGGATCTGTTTACTCCGTTCTTTTCCAGGAAGAGAAGGGGAATAGGTCTGGGATTGGCCATCTGCAGAAAGATCGTCGAAGAAGACCATCACGGCCGGATCCGTATCGAGAGCCAGTTGTCCAAAGGAACGACCGTCACGGTCACCCTGCCTGTGGGCACCGGGAAGAACACGGTTCAGGAGGCTTAGCGAAGTGGTTCTGGAAGGAGAGAGTTCGCGCGGGGCCGAGCCCCCAACCCTGATGGTGGTGGACGACGAACCGAATGCCCTTTTTACGGTTTCGAAGATCCTTGAGGACCATGGCTACCGGGTCGTCCAGGCCCTGGGTGGCCGGCGCGCTCTCAGGAAGCTGAAGAGAAAGCGGTGCAACGTGGTGATAGCGGACGAGAGGATGCCGGACCTCAGCGGCATGGAACTCTTTCGGAGAATAAAGGCGATGGACGAGACCATTCCCGTGATCATCCTCACGGCTTACGGGTCCGTCGACTTTGCGGTCCAGGCGTTGAGGGAGGGGATCTACTACTTCTTTGAAAAGCCGATCTTTTCGAACCTCGAACGGTTCCTGGCCATCATAAAGCAGGCGACAAAGACGGAGGCCTTGGAGAGAGAACTCAACGCACTGAGAAGGGAGAAGTCGGAAGGAATGGAGTTTCCCGGAATCATCGGGAAGAGTCGAAAGATGCGGGAAGTTCTCGAGATGGTCCGAATGGTCGCGCCCACCGACAAAACGGTCTTGATCCAGGGGGAAAGCGGTACGGGTAAGGAACTCATCGCCAGGGCGATCCACAAGCTCAGTCCTCGAAGGGGCAAGCCTATGGTGGCCGTGAGTTGCGGGGCACTCTCCGACGATCTGCTCACGAGCGAACTCTTCGGCCATGTCAAGGGTGCCTTCACCGGGGCTGTCGACGACCAGAAGGGCCGATTCGAAACGGCTCACGGAGGGACTCTCTTCCTCGACGAGATCGCAGAGGTGCCTTTGCAGCTCCAGCGGAGACTGCTCCGGGTGCTGCAGGAGAAAGAGTTCGAGAAGGTAGGAAGCAGCAGGACGATCAAGACAGACGTGCGTATAATCTCTGCAACCCAGACCAATCTGCATGAAGAGGTAACCAAGGGTAATTTCAGGGACGATCTCTATTATCGCCTCAGCGTAGTGCCCATCATGATTCCTCCTCTCAGAGAGAGAACCGACGATATTCCCCTCTTGTTGGGTCACTTTCTTACCAAGCACCAGGAAAGAGGGGAGAGGTACAGGGTCCTTCCCGAGGTCGTCGAGAAGCTGCAGGCCTACCGCTGGCCGGGAAACGTTCGGGAATTGGAGAACGTCGTCCAGCAGATGATGATTTTCTGCCAGAGCCGGACCATCAGGCTCAGGGATCTGCCTCCCCACATCCTGGTAAACCGGAAAGATGCCTCCGAGACAGGCGAGACCATATCGCTTCCACGGCTTGTGAGTGAACTCGAAGAGAGTTACATCCTGCAGGCTCTGAGCAAGACCGACTGGCATCTCGGAGAGACTGCCAGACAACTCGGGATGACCCGCAAGATGCTGGGCGACCGAATCCGCAAATACCAGCTCGACCGCCTGAGAAAACGATAACCGCAGCGTTGAAATCGTTCGATCGGCTTCGCCTTTGGCCCGACTGAACTCGCATGTCTAACAGGGCCAGGCCCGGGCCCTATAGCTCGACTGGTCCCACCCAATCAACACAATCAACCCAATTAACCCAATCAGCCCACTCGACTGACTCGACTCGATTAACTCTCTCGAGTCATTTAACCGATTAACGGAGTCAACCTGGTTGACCCAATAAACAAGGTGGGCTAATCGAACGCTTCGAACATCTCGAACAATCCGAACGACTCGAACAATGCGGGCCACTCCCCTTTGTCCCTTTTGGAAAATCGTGACAACTCCTTGAGATAATTTTGGTTTTCCCCGAAACCCCCGCTGTTTTGGAAGATTCTTTTGACTTTGTTGCAAAAAAATTCCCATTTTTTCTCCCGTGGCTCGGTCTCCTTCGTGGAACGCCGCGGAAGGGCGAGGCTTCAAAGTAAGAACCAGTGCGGGAATCCCGCGATCGGCATGCGTGTGGCCCAGGTTTTGCCTATGTGGGTAATGACTTTCCACTTTTTGTTTTTTCTTTACCTATTTTACACGGGTTTTCTCCATTTGACAGAACCATCTTCCAGGTAGAAGCGGCACGAGACCAACAGGGAAAAGGGGACGATCATGAGAGAGAGTTCGGGTGGTTTGTCAGAAAAAGACGGGTACGGCTTGATCCGCCAGTTTACGGAAGCCCTGCGCTACATGCCCGATTCGCAGAGGACGTGGGATGAGATGCTGGGGATCATGATGGATGTGACCCGCGGGGAGAACTGCTCTTTGATGCTCAAGAGCAACCATGGTGATGGGCTTGTCGTGCGGGCGGCCAAAGGCAGGAAGGACAGGGAACTCCCGGTGAAGGAGAGCCCTTTCAGGAAATACTTTCATCTCAACGGTGGAGTGGCCACGTGGGTACTGAAAACCGGCCACGGGGTCTATCTTTCGGACGCAGAAAAGGATTCCCGATTCGTTCAGATCGAGGAGAGTCCTTTCAGAATCGGCTCCCTCATGTGTTTCCCTGTGAGGGACGGGAACCGGACCGTGGGAATCGTCAACTTGAGCCACGAGGACAGGTCGGCCTTCGGCGAGATCGAGGAGCGGGCGATGAAGATTGTTGCAAATCAGCTCGCGATCGTGCTTGCCACGACGCCTGGGGATTGCGGTTCAGCCGATGAAGTATCCGGCGCCCCAGGGCCAAGCGATCGGGAGCCCTGGGCTTTGCCGGGCAAGAAAGGTCGCCAGGTGGTCATTCCCTGGGCCGGTGGTTACAGGAAGGGAGAGGGCATCTGCTTTCTCTATCAAAACGAAAAGATGGTCAGGATTGTGAAGATGATCGAGCAGGTTGCCGACACCGACGTGACGGTGCTGATCCACGGCGAGAGCGGCGTCGGTAAGGAACCGATCGCCCGGGCCCTCCACTACCGATCCACGAGGAAGAACAAGCCCTTTATCAAGGTCAACTGTGCGGCCCTTCCGGAGGAGCTCCTCGAAAGCGAGCTCTTCGGTTACGAGAGGGGAGCTTTCACCGGGGCATACAACCGGAAACCCGGCAAATTCGAACTCGCCCAGGGAGGGACCATATTTCTCGACGAGATCGCCGAAATCAGCCCCTCGCTTCAGGCCAAGCTGTTGCAGGTTCTTCAGGACGGAGAGTTTGCAAGGCTGGGTGGGAAGAGGGACATTCAGGTGAGTGTCCGGGTCCTGGCTGCCACGAACAAGAACCTCGAGGAGTACGTGAGGGCCGGCCGTTTTCGCGAGGACCTCTACTATCGTCTAAACGTGTTGAACATCCACGTGCCTCCCCTGAGAGAAAGACGGGAAGAGATCCCCCTCCTGGTCCAGTACTTCCTCGACATGTACAACCGGAAATACGGGAAAACAGGCTTAACTCTTTCCCGGGAAACACGCGACCTGCTTCTCCTCCATGAGTGGCCCGGAAACGTGAGAGAGCTCGAAAACATGATCAAGAGGCTGGTCGTGCTCGGAGACGAGGGTGCCATCAAGAAGGAGCTCGGCGGCCGGCCCTTGGCCCTTCAATCCCTTCAGGCAAGGCCTGAAAGAGCCGCACCTCCCGAGCCTGAGCCGGTTTCTCTCAAGGAGATCAGCCGGAGAGCCGCCCTTGAAGCCGAACGGGAAGTGATCGAAAAGACACTGAAAAAGACCCGCTGGAACCGCAAAATGGCGGCAAGGCTCCTCAATATCAGTTACAAGGCGCTTCTGTACAAGATCAAGGAGTGCGGTCTCGATAGCTCACCTACCATGGGCGGTTGAACAGCGCCCCACCACCCTCGAGTTCTTGAGCGTCCCTGGGAACTCGGGGGTGTGAAAAGAATTTCCACTTGTTTCCCAACCAATAGCACTTAGTTCCCCAGAGATACTCTCGGCCATAGTCAAAATACAAGCTCATAGGCGATAACACGTCGAAATTACAGGCAAACTTTTCCTGGTTCCCATGGCACCCGGATTGCTCTAACTCCAGGTGGTACATTGCCCGGTTCATTCAACCAGATCCCAGGGTCGACCATGGTACCCGAGGAGAGATCTTCTACCATTTCCGCGAAAGAGGTGCTCTTCATACCGCCTCCACCAATTCCCGTGGCCTCGGTGGAATCGGATTTCAAGGGCGAAGGCATCAGGTTCAGCTCCGTGACCGAGGACGGAGAGCTTCTGAGCCGTCTCAAGGCTGCCACCCCTTTTCTGCTCGTCTTCGACCTTTCCAGGTGGGACGGCTCTATTTGGACGGTGATGCCTAAAATCGAGGCCTGCCTCGGCCGCTGCAAGGCGATTGTCTTCGGAAAGGACGGCGACCTGGATATGGTGAGCGGGCGGGTGGCCGAAGATGTGGTTTTCTTGCCGGATGTGCTCGATGCAGGGCTCCTGTCCACGGCTCTGGAGAGAATCCTGAGGGGAGGTTGGGATCTTTTCAAGAGAAGGTGCTTTATCAAGACCCCCTATCATCTCCTCTTCTGCCACGGCCCTAAGATGGAAAAGGTGAAGGCCGTTATCGACGAGATCGCCCCGACTGAAATCACACCTCTGATAAGTGGAGAGAGCGGGACGGGCAAGGAACTGGTGGCCCATGCGATCCACTCCAGATCATCGCGCCGCGACAAACCGCTTATCAAGGTGAACTGTGCGGCCGTTCCTGTAAGCGTTCTGGAAGGCGAGCTTTTCGGCCTGGAGAAGGAGGCCTTTTTCGGGGTACCAAGGCAGAAGCCGGGAAAGCTGGAACTCGCCGATGAAGGGACGCTCTTTCTCGATGAAATAGGGGGTCTTGACGCGCCCCTCCAGGCCAAGCTGCTCCGTGTGCTCCGCGACAAGGAGTTCTTCCGGTTGGGCGGCAGCGGAAGCATAGCCGCACATGCACGGCTCCTTGCATGTACGAGCGTCAACCTTCGCACTGCCGTGGAGGCCGGTCGTTTCAGGGAGGATCTCTACAATTGTCTCAGCGTCGTACATATCACACTCCCGCCGCTCAGAGAGCGGAAGGAGGAGATACGCTCCCTGGTTCGCTACTTTGTCAAACTCTACAATTTTCGTTACGGGAGGTCTTACCCCGGACTCTCGGAACAGACACAGGCTCTTTTCCTGAGGTATGACTGGCCTGGAAACATCAGAGAGCTACGAGATATCATAAAGAGGATAGTCGTCTCGGAAGACGAAGAGGCAGTTGTCCGGGAAATGACAATGGGTGGGGCAGATTTCGCGGCCCCTCCCCTTCGGTTAAGGGCTTTTTGCAACGGGGCCGGGAGCCTCAGGGAAATCGGCCGGAGGGCTGCGAAAGAGGCGGAAAAGGGAATCATCCTGGACATGCTGGAACGGACCCATTGGAATCGGCGAAGGACTGCAGCCCTGCTGCAAATAAGCTACAAGGCACTGCTTTACAAGATCAGGGAGTACGGCCTCGACAGGTGAGGCGGCCCCGGGTGAGCAGTAGTGAAGCTCCCCGCGGCAAGCTGCGGGGCACCCGGGCAAAGGCGAGTGGAAGAGACATGGAATTGGAGGATTCGACATGGAGTTGAATCTGCGATGGAGGAGGGGAGGCATGTTTTCGGAGGGGCCTGTCTTTGTCAGGGATGATTTCTTTCAACTCTTGGATCTGGAGATAAAAAGAGCCCGGAGGTACCAGAACCTCTTCGGTCTCCTGAGGTTTGAACTGCTTGACACCGGAGGCACGGATACGGGAGGCCGGCACAAGAGTCTCAGGTCACTGCTCCAGCTTGTAAGGGAAGAGATTCGAGAGACCGATCTGGTGGGACATACAAAGAATAACGAAATCATGATCCTTCTTCCCTATTGCGATTCCATCGGTTCGGAGGTTGTCTACGGCCGCCTCAACAGCCTGGTGAGGGATTTTCACTTCGGTAATGACCAATTGAAGGTCATCTCCGGATATGTCTGCTTTCCCATGGAGGGGACGGACATGGGAGAGATCTTGAACAGGTTGACTGACAAAAGCCGTGACGCTGCGAGCGCCGCAAACTAGTTCCGGTCTTGAGGGGTTGACGGGTTGACTAGGTCAAATCGATTCAAGCAAGGCGAGGTTGGTCGAACAAGCCGAGCGGTCGGGCGTCTCAGATGCTTTGAACGATCTCTCCCAACTAACTCAATCGAGTGTGTGGGCTTGTTTGACTCAATCGACTTACCCGGTCAATTCCGCCGCAAGGGGATGAAGTGGAATGGGTTTTTTTCACTTAGTGGACTTGTTTAACCAATTCAACCGATCCTTTTTCGGGTAGCTGCCGTGTACGAGACCTTTTTTGGATTCAGAGAGAAGCCCTTCAAGATGACCCCTGATCCGAGGTTTCTCTACCTCAGCGCGACCCACAAAGAGGCCCTGGCCCAGTTGCTCTATGGCGTCAAGGAACGGAAGGGGTTCGTCGTCCTTTCGGGAGAGGTGGGTACCGGCAAGACCACCGTTGTCAGGGCGATGCTCGAACGATTGGATGAAAACTGCCAGTTTGCATATATCTTCAACACGAAACTCTCGGTACTCGATTTTCTCAGGCTCGTTTGCCACGATTTCGGCCTCCACGTGAGAGGCGAGGCAAAGACGGATTACCTGATAAGCCTCCACGACTTCCTGATCGAATCCGACAACGATGGCAAGACCACCACCCTGATTGTGGATGAGGCCCAAAACCTCGATGCCTCTGTTTTTGAAGAGATCAGGATGCTTACCAATCTTGAGGCCCCGAGCCACAAGCTCCTCCAGATATTCCTGATCGGTCAGCCCGAGCTGAACGTGCTTCTCGACCAGGCCGACCTGCAACAGCTCAAGCAGAGAGTCAGCACCCGCTACCACCTCATCCCCCTGGACCAGAGAGAGACCAGAGAATACATCCACCTCCGCATGAGGATAGCCGGGGCGAGGTTCATGAACTGCTTTACGGAGGGGGCAATCCAGAAGATCTACCACTACTCCCATGGCATCCCGAGGCTCATCAACAACATCTGCGACAACGCCCTCCTGCTCGGCTATGCGAATGACACCCCCATTATCAGCGAAAAGACCGTCCGTGAGTGCGTAGTCGACCTCGACTTGCAGAAGGGTTCCAAGAATCATGGGCGGCCCTGCCGGGGCGAGCCGGGAAAGGGGCGGCAGAGACGGTCGATCGTCTATTTTTCTCTCCTCGTCCTGCTTCTCGCCCTTCTGGCCTCCGGGGTTTTCCTTTTTCTTACCGGCAGAATCGGAAACCCCTACGGCCTCTCAAAGCCTGCTGAGACGGTGAAACCCCTCCAAGATGAGAGTCGGGCAGGGGACGTCCGAGACCCCGGGGCAGAGGAGACCGCGGTACCAGGCCTATCCGAAGGGGCACGGCCCGTTGCATCAGGCCTTGCGGGGGCTGTCCCTCCAGCCCGGTCCCGGAAGAATGACGGCGAGGAACTGGAAGAGCCCCGGGTGCCGGAAGCTCCGGCAGTCTCTCAAAGCCCGGAGGCCCGCACGGTGACGGTGGGAAAAGGGGATACCCTCGGTCGAATCATCTTCCGGGAATACGGGAGGGTCGATACCCATCTTCTGAGGGCCGTCCAAGAGCTGAATCCCGATATTACCGACATCGACACGATCTTCGTCGGACAGCAGGTCGGATTGCCTGCTGATTTGGAGCAAGCCTACAACAAGCCGGGAAGGCCTTCTTATTTCTCCGTTCACGTGGCGTCCTTCAAGGCCTTTGATCATGCCAGCAAGTTTTTCAAGGAGCTGATGGAAAGGGGAGAGAAACCGGCGATAGTTCCAGCAACCATCAACGGCAAGACATGGTACAGGGTGGCCGTGGGCGAATATGGAGGCTTGAGAGAAGCCCTGACAAGTGCAAAGAGACTCGTCCGAACAGGCCGGACCAATTATGCAAAACCCATAAAACTGCCGGACCTGCCAAAGCAGAGTTGAATAAGGTAAGGAGTCAAATAAGCTAAATGGGTCAAGTGGGTCAAATATGCCAGATACGCCAAACAACTTAGGAGCGTTGAGCGAGTTGAAGGTGTCGACTGAATCGACTGGGTCGATTGGACCAGGCAGTCTGCATGTTGACTCAACCGGGCAAGGCGGCCCGACCAGCCCGACCAACTTAGCGGACTTGGTTAGGTTAACGGGGCTGGTCGGCTTTGTTGACTTAGTTAACCTAATCAACCAAATTAACTGATTTCTTGCTACGCATTGTTACAAACCCTGACAATTTCTTGACGGGGGAAAGGAAGAACCCCTGACCGGCGGAGCCATATCTCGACAAAATCAGTCAAGTAACTCAATAGATAGGTCCAATCAGTTGACCAAAACGAAGGGTGGGCATATGAAATCGCGTGAAATTTGCCGGATCAAGTCAGCCGACACAGCTGATCCAGCTCGCTCAGTTAGCCCAGTCAAGTCAACTAGCTCAATCAACTCAATCAACTCGGTTGACTCAGTTAACTCGATCGACTCAATCAACTCGATCGACTCAATCAACCAAACCCTCTCTCGCCGCTGGTACGTGATCTACACCAAACCCCGTGCCGAGGACTTGGCTCACGATGAACTCGAGGGCAAGGAGATCTCCGTCTTCCTGCCCAAGATCAAGGGGGTCAAGTTTCGGAGGCGCAAGCTTCGTGAGATCGTCGAGCCCATGTTTCCCAGCTACCTCTTTGCAAGGTTTTCGATTCCCGAGGAGTATTATCACGTCAAGTGGGCAAGAGGGGTGAAGCGGATCGTGGGTTGTGGCGAAGGACCGATCCCTCTGGACGATTCCGTGGTAGAGTTTCTCAAGGGACAGGTAGACGAGGAGGGCCTCATCTTCCGGCATCCCGGCCTGAAGGAAGGGGACAGGGTCAGGGTCAAGGAGGGGCCCCTGGAAGGGCTGTGGGGGGTGGTCCGTGGGGAGGTCGATTCCAAGCAGAGGGTCAGGATCCTCATGGACATTCTCCACTCGGGGGCCAAGGTCGAGCTGCCCTGTTCGTTTGTCGAAAAATACGACTGACATTCTTGACATGAGAGCCCCAATAGGAAATACTGAATGGTGTCTTTGCCGGATACGCCGGGAGGGTTTTCTAACCTTACAGCGACACTTTGGTTGCGGAGTCGTTCCTTCGCTTCGCTCCTCAAAATGACTCAGGTGTCGTTGTAGCGTCGAATTCAGGCAATTCTTGGTGACAAAAATGAAGAAAGCTTCCAAGATCGTGTTTTTTATCATCCTGTTTGTCTCAGCCACTGTTCGATTCGAACGAAACGGAGCGATCGAACACTTCGAACGTTTCCATCGACTCGGCCTGGTTGACTTAACTAACTTGATGAACCTGTTTAACCAGCCTTCGGCCTGGTCTCAAGAATCCCGGCAACAACCTGCATCAAGCGCGGTCAAGCTCCCCAGGAATTATGTCATCGGACAGGGGGATGTCCTGGAGGTCTTTGTGTGGCGGAACGAGAAGCTTTCCCGCCAGGTTGTGGTCAGACCGGACGGCAAGATCTCTCTGCCCCTGATTCAGGACGTGCGGGCTGAAGGGTTGACCGTCCCCTGGCTGAGGAATGAGATCACCCGCAGGTTCAGTAAATATCTGGAGCATCCCAAGGTCACCGTGATCGTGAACAAGATAAACAGTTACAAGGTGAGCGTCCTGGGCCGGGTGGCCAGGCCCGGTGTCTACCCCATCACGGGTGACACGACACTGGTGGAGGCCATCTCAATGGCAGGGGGATTCACCGAATGGGCGAACAAGAGGAAGATCACGGTGATTACCCACCGTAACGGGAAAAAGGAGAAGCTCGTCATCAACTACAAGAAGATCGTGTCCGGGAAGGACCCGAGCCAAAACATCGTTCTCAAACGCCACGACACGATCATAGTCCCCTGAGCTTTGACATTTGAAATCTCACAGCCTCATGTTCACTCTGAAACCTTTATGTGCCGCTGTCGCCATATTGCTGATCCCATGCGCTTGCCTTGGCGCGGGCAAATGGTCGATCGTCCCGCGTATCTACCTGGAAGAGCAGTACGACGACAACCTTTTCCTGAGCGAGACTGATGAGCAGGAGGACCTCATCACCACCGCCTCTCCCGGGATCGATCTGAAGTATGAGTCGCCCACTGGGATGATCGACCTCGACTATGAACTCAGGAGATCCATCTACAATGACTTCTCCGAGCTCAATTTCACGGGACAACGGGGGTGGTTGGAGGCTCGGAAGGAATTCAGCCCTCGATTCGCTGCCGGGATCAGGGAGCTCTTCATCCGGTCACAGGACCCCGTGGGGCTGACCCGAGTCCCGACCTTCGAGCGCCCCTCTATCAGATTCGGAGAGAGAAGGCCCTATACGCGTAATGTCGTGCAGCCGGATTTCACCTTCACATTCTACAAGGACAGTTCGATCCGGATCGGGTATCGCAACCACATACTCAACAACGACGCCGAGGATGTTGCCGATCAAGACGAGAACGCCGTAAATGCCTTGCTTACTTATTCTTTCAACGTGCGCAACAGGGCCGAGTTATTCTATGAACGTCTCAGCCAGGACTATGGGCCCACAATCCCTCCGGAGCCTCCCAGAGATTTTGTCGGAGACCTGGTTCGGGCGCGTTACACCCATAACTTCGACCCGAGGACGTCAGCCTACTTTGAGTATCGATACTACCAGAAGGACATGGATCAGGAGACACCCTCCTTTTTTGACTACAAAGTCCATGACCCGAAACTGGGCTTTTCTCGGGCCCTGTCCGAGAAGGTTTCCCTTGAGGCTTCTGCAGGGTATGCCTTTCGGGACACTGACACCGCGGATAACCAGGAAACCTTTACGGGTACGGTGCGCTTTTCGAGTCAATACAAGCGCCTGAATACCGAAGTCTATGGCGACACAGGTTTCCAAGACGACTTCCGTACCGCCGAAAGTCTGGGCTTCAACGAATTCTGGCGGGCGGGCTTCAGAGGGACCTATCAGTTTCTCCAGAGACTGTGGGGCGACGGTTACTTCTACGTGGAAAGAGACGATTATACGGATATTGATCGCACGGATAAGTACTGGGATGTCCGGGGTGTGGTGCGCTATCAGCTCCTGAGATGGCTTTTTCTCTCCTTCGATTACGAATACTTCAAGAGAAACTCCACCGCGGCGGGTCAAAGCTACACAGACAACCGGTTCTTCGGCCGTCTCACGGCCCGGTACGACATCGCCGAGAAATATCAATGAAAGAATGTTCAATCCATCGAAATCCTTCAAGGTGTCCAGATGAATCAAGAAATGTTATACTTACACGAGACCTTGCAGTTTTCCGATGGATTGACCTAAGGTTCTGAATTGACCCAATCGCAATCAACCATTCCGACGAAACAGACCAGATAGACGAGATCGACGATCCCGACGAGACGGAGGCTTTTCCCAAATGAAATGGGAAGAAATAAGGAATACTTTCAAGGACCAATGGGTCTTGGTCAAAGTTGATAAAGTGGATGCAAGCCTGAATATAGTAGAGGGAGAGGTGTTGGCGCATTCGAAAGACAAGGATGAGGTATACAAGAAGCTGCTCGAGATCAGGCCCAAGGAATTCTCAGTTGAGTATACAGGAATGATTCCCGAAGATTTGGCCGTGGTGCTGGTTGATCTTGAATGAGAACATATAATGCTCAAAAGAGAGGATCTCTCCTGCTGATCAAGGCTTTTGTTGAGGGAGTAGAGGGTAGGGCTTATCCGACCTTGTTGGTAGACACTGGGTCAGCCTATACGCTGATATCACAGGAAATACTCGAATCCATAGGTTGCAGCCCTGCGGTGCCCAAAAGGACTCAAAGGATCATAACCGGGAGCGGGTATGAGATAGTTCCCGTGGTTTCTGTCAGCAAGTTTCATTGCCTGGGGCGTCTATTGCAGGATTTTGAGGTGCTGGCCCATACTCTGCCTTTTGGAGTTTATGTCGATGGGTTGTTAGGTATGGATTTCCTGGGGAGATTTGAAATCGAGATTATACTTCGTTCCGGTAGCATACTGATGAAATAGGATTCGGTCGAAACAGGCACTTTTGCCTTTCCCGACGAGACAGACCAAATAGACGAGACAGACCAAATAGACGAGACCGACGAAATCCCATGCAAGACCAATCTCTGACCCACATCCAGATCCGCACGGCCCTTTACGTGGTCAAGAAACACAGGTGGAAGATCGCGGTCCTTTTCCTTTCCACGGTCATCACGGTGGCTGTGGGCTCGATGATGGCGACCCCCGTGTTCCGGGCCTCCTCCCAACTGCTTGTCCGGGCGGGACGGGAGGATATCTATGTCTCCCCCAGCGGAGGCGCGCCGGCGGTGGTGGATTACTCGAGAGAATCCGAGAAGGTGAACTCGGAAATCGCGATCCTCAAAAGCTTCAGCCTGGTAGTCAGCCTGGTCGACCGCATGGGGGTGAGCCGCCTCTTCGACTATCCCGACCGGACGCTCAAGGGCCGGCTGTTCGGGGGAAAGGAACAAAAGGAGGAAAAGAAGAAGATCCCCTCCTTGCAGGGGGTTTACAAGGCCGTGGCGAATAGCCTCAAGGTTTCTGCTGTTCCCAGGAGTAACGTAATCAACGTCACCTTTGAATGGCCGGACCCGGTCATCGCCGCCAGGGTCGTGAATACCCTCGTCGGCCTGTATCTCGATCAGCACATCAGGGTCTATACCAATCCTCGGACATACAGCCTGCTCGAGGAACAGGCCAAAAAGTGGGAACAGCGGCTGAGAGAGTCTGAAAGAGAGCTCGAAGCCTTCAAACGGAGTCATTCCATCACCTCTCTCTCCCAGCAAAGGACCATTCTTCTCGGGAGGCTCTCTGATGGTCGATCCCAGATGAGAAAGACCGAAAACGAGATTCAGGAGAACTTGGAGCTCGTGGCGTCCTTGCAGGGCCAGCTTTCCAGCCTCGACCAGAACGTTCAGCTCCAGGAGACGGTCAACAAGACTTCACAAACCCTGGCAGCCCTGAAGGCGAGGCTGGTCGATCTCGAGCTCCAGGGGCTCAAGGAAGAGATCAGGCGGGTCAAGAAGATGATCGCCGAAGAGGAGAAGAAGGAACAGAAGGTGGTCGTTTCGGGGAAGAGCCCGGTACGCCAGAACCTCGAGACAGACCTTCTCAGGGCAAAGGCACGCCTCGAGGCGCTGAAGGCCAAGGCAAGGAGCCAGAAATCCCAGATCGCCTCCTACCGGAAGGATCTGGCCAATCTCGACAGGTTTGAAAAACAGATAAACGAGCTTAAGAGGCAGGTTTCGATCAATGAGGCGAACTACAAGCTCTATCTTAGGAAGTTCGAAGAGGCCAAAATAGGCGAAAGCATGGATAAGCGGCTGTACCTGTTATGAGGCCGGTCAAGCCCAAGAAAAGGCTCAATGTGTTGATCGGCGGGTTTCTGGGGCTCATGGCCGGGGTGGGCATGGCCTTCCTGTTGGAGTTCCTCAATCCTGTTTTTCGCACGCGCGAGGATGTGGACCAGTTCCTGGGTCTTCCGGTTCTGGCCACCCTCCCCAAGGAGAAGGGGACCCGGGCATAGCGGGGTTTGGCCCGCCTGGCGGCAGACGCTCCCGACGAGATAGACGGTTTTGCTTTTTCTGACGAAATAGACGGTTTTAGTTTTTTCGACCAGACAGACGAAATAGACGAAATCGACCAGATAGACGAGACAGACCAGACAGACGAGACAGACCAGACAGACGAGACCGACGAAACAGACCAGATAGACGAAACAGACCAGACAGACGAGACCATGAAACCATGTCCAAGACCTATGACGCTCTCCTGAAAGCACAGAGGGAGCAGATCCAACGCAAAGAAAAGGCTACATCCTCTGCCCAGAAGGTTTCTCCCGCGTTCCCTCCGGAAAGGGCGCCGGTAAGAACCCTTACGGAGCGGGAAAGACTCACGAGTTGTGTCGTGGTGGGGAGCTTTACCGCAAAGCCGGATTCTCTCATGGCCGAGCAGTTCCGGAAAATGCGAAGCATGATAACCACCCATAACCTTGCCAATTCTCTTCGTTCGCTCGTGGTTACGAGTTGCATGCCCGGTGAAGGAAAAACCACTGTGACACTGAACCTTTCCAGCATAATGGCCCAGGGCCTGGATGGGTCTGTCATCCTGATCGATGCGGATCTGAGGCGGCTGAAGTTGACATCTCTGCTCGGCCTGGCCAAGGCACCAGGGCTTTTCGACCTTTTGGAAGAAAGGGTCTCTCTCGAAGAGGTGATGGTTCCTACGGAGATCGAGGGCCTCACCCTGATCCCGGCGGGAATCAGACCGTCTAATGCGGGTGAATTGGTCGGTTCAAGACGGATGAACGGTTTGATCCAGGAGTTGAAAGGGAGATACAGGGATTCTTACATCATAATCGACTCCACCCCTATTATTTCGACCTCGGAAGTAAGTGCTCTAAGCCAGATGGTCGACGGGATCATTGTCGTGATCATGGCCGACAAGACTAGAAGGGACCTGGTCAAGAGGGAGCTCAGGACGATCAATCGCGAAAAGATACTCGGAGTGGTGCTCAACTGCGCCGAATTCGAAACCTCCGACTACTACGGGGGTTACTACAAGCAATACTACGGCAAGGAAAAAGACTAACCCTCCCCCCGCCTTCGCCCAAACAGACGATCTTCGGTTTTTCGACCAAACAGACGAGACAGACGCTTTTGCCTTTCTCGACGAAACGGATGGTTTTGTTTTTTCCTGACGAAACAGACGAAACCGACCAAACAGACCAGATAGACCAATAACATGAAACTCTTCTCTCGAGATTCGCTGAACTATCGCCTCAACGGTCCTCTACCCCTGGATCCCGAGACGGGGCTCTATACCCGGAACTACTTTCTCCTCCGACTCAGGGAGGAAAGGGAGCGGAGCAGGCGGACCGGGAGCCCCTTTTCCCTGCTTGTCTTAGACCTGGCAGGAGCGGTCTCGGCGTTGAACGGCAAAGCCAGAGGGTCTGCCCGGGCCGTTGAGAGCCGGCTGATCAAGCAGCTCCTCAGGAGTGCCAGGGAGATCGATATCAGGGGATGGCTCGACGCAAGAATGGTCGGTCTCCTCATGCCCAACACCCAAAGATCGGGGGCGCTTGAAGTCAAGGCGAAGATATGCAACCAGGCAGGGCGGAACTGGCCGGTTGCCAAGGGCGTGGACCTCGGTCGATTCGTCCAGGTCTATACTTTTGACGGAGACTGTCCGGACGGAGGGAGCGACCCGCGGGAGGGAAAGGACAAAGCGGGAAGCGGAGGTAGTCTCAATGGCAGCCCGGTATACACGGACATAGTGAGCCCGGATACCCCATCCTCCCAGGGGAGGCTTGCAAAGCGGATCCTCGACGTGGTGGGGTCGCTCCTCGGCATCATTCTCACGTCTCCCCTGATGCTTATTCTTGCCCTCCTGATCAAGTTGACCTCCCGGGGCCCGGTGCTCTTCCGCCAGGAGAGGATCGGTTTTCTGGGCCGAAGGTTCGTCTTTCTCAAGTTCAGGTCAATGTATGTCGACACGGACCCCGAGATCCACAAGAGATTCGTAACGGGTCTGATCAGCGGGCATCACCAAAAGCTCAACCAGGGGACAGACGAAGAGCCTGTGTACAAGATCAGCGACGATCCCCGGGTTACACCGCTGGGTCGTTTTCTTAGGAAGACGAGCCTGGACGAGTTGCCCCAGCTCTTCAACATCCTTAAAGGAGAGATGAGCCTCGTCGGCCCTCGTCCTCCGATTCCTTACGAGGTAGAGAAGTACAGCCTGTGGCATTCGGCCCGGATATTCGAGGTCAAGCCGGGACTCACGGGGCTGTGGCAGGTGAGCGGCAGGAGCCGGACGAGTTTCGACGACATGGTAAGGCTCGACCTCCGGTACGCGAGCAACTGGTCCCTCTGGCTCGACATCAAGATCATCCTCAAAACCTTCGGCGCAGTCCTCTCGGCCAAAGGCGCCTACTAGGGCCGGATAGACGAAACCCGCGCCTTTGCCTTTCCCGACGAAACAAACTAAACAGACGAAACAGACCAGATAGACCAAAAACCCGGAGGTTTCTCATGATTACCATAGGCATCATAGGGTGTGGCTACTGGGGGCCGAACCTTATCCGGAACTACACCCAATTGGCCCAAAGCCGTATGCTCATGTGCTGCGATCTGGACCGGAAGAAACTCGACCGAATGGAGGCCCTCTACCCGGGCATCGTAACCACAGATGACTTCAAGCGGTTGATAAACAATCCGGAGATCGATGCGATCGGCATCGCCACGCCGGTCTTCACCCATTACGAACTGGCAAAGGAGGCGCTCCTCCACGACAAACACGTGTTTGTCGAGAAGCCCCTGTGCCACAACTCGGAGGCCTGCCTCGACTTGATCCGCCTCGCCGAGAAGAAAGACAGGATCCTCATGGTGGGCCACACCTTCGAGTACACGGCCGCCGTCAACAAGATCAGGGAGATCGTCGCAAGGGGAGACCTCGGCGAGATCCTCTACATATCGAGTGTCAGGCTGAACCTCGGGCTCTTCCAGCCCGATATCAACGTGATCTGGGATCTGGCTCCGCACGACATCTCCATCATCACCTACATCCTGGGGAAACACCCCGTGTCGGTCAACGGCCAGGGCAAGGGTCACTACAAGAAAGAGATCGAAGACGTCGCCACCATTACCCTCAACTTTCCCAACGGGACCATTGCATTCATCCACAGCAGTTGGCTCGATCCAAAGAAGGTACGGAGGACGACGATCGTTGGGAACAAGAAGATGCTGGTCTACGACGACACCGAACCCCAGGAAAAGATCAAGATATACGACAAGGGAGTGGAGGCACCGCCCTACTATGACACCTTCGGTGAGTTTCCCTTCTCCTACAGGTACGGAGACATCTACAGCCCTCGCATCGAGGAGTACGAACCCCTCCGGCACGAATGCGCCCACTTCATCGAGTGCATCGAAAAGAACCAGACTCCTCGCAGCGACGGCTACAGCGGCCTCAGGGTTGTGTCCGTGCTCGAGGCCGCCAGCGAATCACTCAAGAGGCAGGGCAAAGCAGTCCCCATCAAGTACGCCAACCTGATCAAGAATGCAGCATAAACGGATCGCCCCGGATGTCAGGCTGGGCCTGAACGTGAAGATCGCAGATTTCGTCAACCTCTACGGGTGTGAGATCGGCGACAACACCAAGATCGGCCCCTTTGTAGAAATCCAGAAGAACTCCAGGATCGGCAGAAACTGCAAGATCCAGAGCCACACCTTCGTCTGCGAAGGCGTGACGATCGAGGACAACGTCATGGTGGCCCACGGGGTCACCTTCACGAACGACAAATACCCAAGGGCAACAACCCCCGAGGGAGAGCTCCAGACCGAGGAAGACTGGTCCGTGGAACCCACCCTGGTCAAAAGGGGAGCCTCTATCGGCTCGGGATCGACGATCCTGTCCAGCATCACCATCGGCGAAGAAGCCATAGTCGGGGCGGGAAGCGTCGTCACCCGTGACGTGCCTGCAAAGACCATCGTCGCCGGCAACCCGGCCCGAGTGCTCAGAGAAATACCGGATGTTCACCGCAGAGGCGCAGAGGACGCAGAGAAAGCGCAGGTTTCCCTTTCTGCTGAGAGGGCGGAAAGGGGAAGCCCGGCATCTCCGAACTGTTCAAGTGAGAGGAACCGGATGGATCCCAAGTAATTGAGCAGTGCTGTCACGAGAATACAGTCATCCTAATCCTAGAGCCGAAAGCATGCTAGAAAATCGAACCGATTCATAAAGCCCGACTGTCGACCTATCTCAAGTTGTCGGGCCTCAAGTTGGGATTGCTGCTGAATTTCGATGTCCCAGTGATGCGCGACGGCATCGTCCGAATCGTGAACAATCTGGAGGAAAAGCCCATTTGAGACGCCTTTTGCTTTCCGCCCCCTCAGCGGAAAGCAAAAAGATAGCTCGACTCAGCGTTCTCTGCGCCTCTGCGGTGAAAGAGAACGAGGCCCCCGGAGGATCCCTTCAGGCAACCGAGACGGCGCCACACCTCAAAACCCGAAACGCGGCCGACGGAATTGAAGGGACCCAGAGACTTCTTTGAACTGGCATTCTGTCGTTCCCATGACCAGAAGAAACTTCTTGCAACTTGCGGGTAACGTAGGGGGAATGTTAATGGTCTTTCCGGCTTGTGGATTTTCCTTTATGGAGGGCATCTTCCGCCGTTTGAGAAGCCGCTTCGGCCTTGCGCCCGAGATACCACCAGACAGCGAGAGAGAGATCGTCGAGCTCCCTGACGAAGGCCGGACCGTTTCCATCGAAAAGGCTCTGAACTCACGGTGCACGAGCGACTACGATGAAGATCCCAGGAATTTTCACTGGGGCATGTTCGACAGGATGAAGAGATTGTCCGAGGACCAGGTGCACAGCGTAGTCGAACTCGCCAGGATCCCCCGTTTCACCGCGCTGGACGTGGGAATCCGGGCCAAAGAAGGCCTCCTGACCTTTGTCATCGACAACCATGCCTCGGGCATCGAGAGAGACTGGGCAATGATCGAAAGCGGCATGCAGCACCAGGCCGTAGGGCTAGTTTGCGCCGCTCTCGGCGTGGGCATGGCTTTTCGGAACCTCGGAAAAGACGGAAAAACCCTGTCCGATGGCGTCCATGCCACGGTAAACATACAGCTCGATGCCATGAAGCCCTCCTACGGCGCTTCGTTCTGGTCCGACATGCCTCCCGTGGAGAAGAAACCATGGCAAAGAGGGAATCTGCCCGATCCTGCCAGAGACGGCACGATACCGCTCACAGGTGCCCTGGAAAGGCTGAAGACCGAGAAAGGCCATGGCCAACAACCCACCGAGGAGTCAGTCGGCCAACTGCTGTGGGCGGCCAGGGGAAGAACCCCCCACTTCTACAAATCGAGGCCTTGGGGCATGACGGTTCCCACATGGGCCGGCGAGCAGGGCATATCGAGCGTCTATTTCGTGTCCGAAAGAGGCGTTTCAAAGTACGTGAACTGGCATGGCGGCAGGCCCACACATCTGCTCGGTGAGGCAGGGCAGGCGGACACGCAAGAGATCAGCCGGGTGTTGAGCTCGTTTTCGGCAAGCCTCGGGCTCGTCGTTCTCGGAAGGAACGAGGGCTTCGGGCGAGCACTTTGGGAGATCGGCTATCAGTTGCTCAATCTCCTCGTCCAGGCCCATGGTTTGGGGATTTCCTATCGGGCCGTCTTGCTCGACGAGGCACAGAGGACAACCCTCCGGCGGCTGGGGATCATGGATCCCGTCGCCCTGCTGGTAACTTGAGGCGTTGGACCCAATCATACA
Organism: Deltaproteobacteria bacterium; assembly: GCA_019308905.1. Lineage (NCBI taxonomy): Bacteria > Pseudomonadati > Myxococcota > Myxococcia > Deltaproteobacteria bacterium. The sequence continues at coordinate 8,624 of JAFDHF010000041.1, read as the reverse complement.
CAGGTCTGGGCTGACTATGGATATCAAGGAAACCGTCAGGAACTTTTTCATGGAGGAACTGGCAGACAACGGATTTCACGACGGCATCCGTGACGACGAATCGCTCGTGGATGCGGGGGTTCTCGACTCCCTGGCGATCCTCGTGACGCTCAGCTTTCTCGAAGAACGCTTCGGCATAGTCCTCGACGAGGGCAAGCTGAAGCCCGAAGAGCTCGAGACCATAGACTCGATATGCGAGTTCATCGAGACCAACGGGAAGCCCGGAAAAAAATGAGAAACAGCGCCATCAGCTTTCTCTACGAGACGGTCAGGGAGTTCCCGGGCAAGCCCTGCATTTCCGACGACAGGGAAACCGTCACCTTTTCGGAAGTCCTTTCAAGGGCGTTCAAACTCGCAGAGGCCTTGAGAAAGGACGGCCAAACGAACCGGCCGGTCGCGGTCTACCTGCCCAAGACCACCTCGGCCGTCGTATCTTTTGCCGGCATCTTGATGTCGGGCAACTTCTATGTCCCTGTCGACCGGAAATCACCGAGGAAGCGGCTTCAGAACATCCTCGGGAACCTGCTTCCTTGGCGTGTGGTGACTGTGCGGCAATACGAGCCCGAGCTGCAGGAATTGTCGGTTCCCCCGGAAAAGACGGTTTTCCTGGAGGATCTCCCGGCCGCCGGCCGCGGGCTCTCCATTGAAGAGATGATCAGACAAGCCAGGGCAACAACCGACATGATCATCGACACCGACCCGTGCTACGTGATGCACACCTCGGGCTCCACCGGCATCCCCAAGGGTGTGGTAGTCCCGCACAGGGGGGTTGTCGATTACATAGAGTGGGCGATCCCGGCGCTCCGGGTCGACGCCGGCGAGGTCATCGGCAACCAGGCTCCCCTTTGCTTCGACAATTCGACACTCGACATATACCTGAGCTGGGCGACAGGGGCCGAGCTCCGTCTCATACCGGAAGATTTGTTTGTTTTCCCTGCAAGGCTCATACAATACCTGGAGAAGCACAGGATAAGCTTCGTCTTCTTCGTGCCGTCGGTGCTCGTCAACATCGCCAGGTTCGATCTGCTTTCCCCGGAACGGCTGCCCCATCTCAAGAAGATCGTCTTTGCCGGCGAGGTCATGCCCACCAGGCATCTGGCATACTGGCAGGAGAACCTGCCCGACAGACTCTACGTGAACCTGTACGGTCCCACGGAAATCACGGTGGACTGCACCTATTTCATCGTGGATCGCAGATACGAGCCCCACGAAAGCCTGCCAATCGGCTTTCCGTGCCACAATTCGGGCATCCTCATTCTGAATGACAAGGATCGCCCTGCCGGGACAGGCGAGCAAGGGGAGCTGTGCGTCAGAGGGTCCTCACTCGCCCTGGGTTACTGGAGGGACGAGGAAAAAACCAGGGAGGTCTTCGTCCAGAATCCCCTCCACAACGACTACAGGGACCCGATCTACCGGACAGGAGATATAGTCTACCGGAATGAGCGCGGTGAAATCATGTACGTGGGGCGAAAAGACGGCCAGATAAAGCACATGGGCAAGCGTATCGAGCTCGGAGAAATCGAGACGGCAGCCATGGGGGTGCCGCATGTTGACAGGTGCTGCGCGGCCTACGACCGGGAGAAGCAAGAGATTATTCTCTTCTACGAAGCCGGTGATGAGATTCCCGTAGGCGAATTCAAGAGATCCCTTGGAGAGGTGCTGCCCAAGTACATGATTCCCCGAAAAATCCGCCACCTCGAAAAGCTCCCCGCCGGTCCGAACGGCAAGATCGACAGGAGAAGATTGCTGGATGGCCTTTCCTGATGCGATCGTCATGGGATTCGGCAAGATGCCTGCAGATTGCGCTTCCGTCCTCCTGCAGAACGAGGTGGCCATACGGGGCATCTTGGAGACCGAGAAGGCCGGATTCTCCGGGCTCGCAGGATTCGCCGAAAGGGCAGGCATCCCCTTTGCCGCTCCGGCACGTGACGAGATCACCCATCGCCTCAGCCTCGTGGACAAGCCCACGGTCGTATTCAGCATCAACAACAACTATATATTCCCCCGAGACGTCTGCGGCAGAGAGAATCTCAGGATCGTGAATTTTCACAACTCCCTGCTCCCCCATTACCGCGGCCATGGCCGGGTTATTCCCTCCTGGGTCGTCTTCGCAGGCGAAGCCCGCCACGGGGTGACCTGGCACCTGGTGAGCGCGGATGTGGATGGGGGCAACATCCTGTGCCAGGGCGGTTTCGAAGTGTCGGAAGATGACACCGCACTGCAAGTGATGATGCGGGCCGTCTCTCTGGGGATTCGGCTCTTTGCCCGGCACTGGCAGGAGTTCATGGACCCAGAGTACAAGGGCCGGCCCCAGGGCGAGGCGCGCGGGCGGATATTCGGCAAGAACGACGTCCCCAACCGTGGCGAAATGGACCTGTCCTGGGATTTCAAAACGGCGGGCCGGTTCTTGAGGAGCATGGACTACGGGGTTTTCAGGCTGCTGCCCCTGCCCCGGATCCGTCTCGATGGGAAATGGTATGTGGTGAGAAAGTACAGAATTGAAAGCAGGGGAAACCGATTCTCCAAGGGGGGAGTTCAAGTCGTTGAGAGGCCCGAGGGAAAAGCCGGTGATGCTGCAATCCTGTATCCCGAGGGCATCATCAGACTATCGATTGCGGAGGAGAAGACCAGATGACCGACAGGCTGCTTGCACTGTTGGCGGAAATCCACCCGGAGCACGACTTCAGAGAGTCGAGTGACTTCATACACGACGGACTTCTCGACTCTTTTGACATCGTGACCCTTGTTGTGGCCCTCGAGGAGGCTTTTTCAATCTCCATCGACGGAGAGGATGTAACCTGGGAGAACTTCAGGAATCTCGAGAGCCTCGAGAACTTCCTGGACCGCTGTTTGGAAGCCGAAAGCCCGAATCGGGAAAAAACCCTTTCCACAGAGGAAGGGCCGTGAATATCACCCTCACCAACAAGAGGATCTCCGGGATCCTTTCCGTTGTGCCGAAGAACCGCGTGAGGTTTCTCGACGAGATCGAGAACTACGGCTTTTCGAGGGAAAAGTCTCTGAAGCTCCAGGAGACCATCGGACTCGACGAGCGCAGGATCGTCTCGGGCGACGCGTGCGGATCGGATTTGTGCGAATTCGGGCTCCGGTACCTCTTTGAGCGTGGCCTTCTCAGTCCGGATGAGATCGGGGCCATCGTTTTGGTGACCCAAACCCCCGACCATTTCATGCCGCCCACGTCCACGATCTTGCACGGCAAGCTGGGCCTCGGGCGCGAGGTGCTCTGCTTCGATATCAACCACGGCTGCACCGGCTACCTGTACGGGCTTCTCCAGGCGTTCATGCTGCTCCAACTTTCAGACGTGGGCAAGGTCGTCCTTCTCAATGCGGACACCCTGAGCCGGCGCTGCTCTCCGCGGGATCGGAACGTATACCCCCTCATCGGCGACGCAGGCACGGTTACCGTTGTCGAGAACACCGATGATGACAGCAAGATCTTCCTGAACCTGAGGACCGACGGCTCCCGCTTCGACTGGCTCATCATACCCGCAGGTGCCTTCCGCATGCCCTCTACCGAGGAGACCCGCAGGATCCGGGTCCTGCCCGACGGCAACCGGAGAAGCGACGAAGACTACCACATGAACGGTGCGGGTGTCTTCACCTTCACCCAGACCGACGTTGCAGCGGGGATAAAGCAGGTGTTCGAGTACGCGTCCATGGAAACCGGCGACATCGACTATTTCATGTTCCATCAGCCGAACCGGTTCATGCTGACCAAGCTGGCCAAGAAACTCGGCGTCCCGGTTGAGAAAATGCCGAACAACATAGTCGAGAAGTTCGGCAACTCGAGCTCGGCCTGCATTCCGGTCGCCATCTGTCACAACATAAGCCGCTTGCTTCTCCGGCAGAAACTCCGGATCTGCATGTCGGGATTCGGCGTGGGGCTCACCTGGGGAGCGCTGATCATGGACGTAGGACCACTTGAGTTCTGCGAGCTGATCGAGCGGTGACGATCCGTTTTGACCGGAGAAAAGACATGAACGCGCAGCGATTGCACAAAGCCGCGGAGTCCGTCCCATGGTAACCCGGTCGATATTTTACGAGCCACAAGACAGTTCCTGGTTTGAAAGTCTCAACCACTGACAGAGTCGATCCTGCTGCCTGGGACGAATTCGTCGAAGCCCATCCCCTCGGCTCGATCTTTCACCATTCTCTGTGGCACCAGGTCATCCGAAAAACCTACGGCTATCAGCCCCTGTACCACATCATCGCAGACAGGTCCTCCGGCCTCCGGGCCGGGGTCTGCTCGGTCTTCGTGAAGAGCCGCCTCACGGGGAAGCGGATTGTCTCCTATCCCTTTTCGGATTACTGCGACCCCCTGGTGAACGACGAAGCCGAACTGGACCTTCTGTTCGATGCCCTGGAGCGCTCCAGGGCCGAGCTTGGCGCGCGCTTTTTCGAGCTTCGTTGTTTCAGATCGCCGGGCCGTGCGATCGACTCCCAGGCCGAACCCGAGTACTACAGCCACCAACTCTCTCTTGACCGGGGACTCGGAGCGATATTTCGATCTTTTCACAAGAGCAGCATCCAGCGGGCCATCAAGAAGGCGCGGCGGGTGGACATCGAGATTTCGGCGGGAGAAGACCACGAGGACCTCAAGGCATTCTATCGCCTGCATCTCATGACTCGAAGGAGACAGGGTGTATCCATACAGCCTTTTCGGTTTTTCAAGAACGTGTGGGATGGGCTCCATCCAAAGGGCATGGTCAGCCTGCTGCTCGCGAGACACCGCGGAGAGTTCGTATCAGGAATCATAATGGGGTGGTTCAAGGACGTGGCCTACTTCAAGTTCGGCGCCTCGGACGACAGGCTCGCTCATCTCAGGGCGAATCAACTGCTCATGTGGGAAGCCATCCGTCTGGCTCAAGAACGGGGCTGCAAGAGGTTCGACTTCGGCAGAACCGGTGTAGCCAACAAGGGATTGATGCAATACAAGAGCCGGTGGGGTACGGAACAGTCACCGTTGAGCTATCTGAGGCTGCCCCTGGACCAAGAATCCGGGTTCTTGAAGGATGCGTCCACCAGGTCTCTGATTCTCAAGAAATCGATGATGCTGATGCCTTCCTTCGGGGTTCGTCTCACCGGGGAACTCTTCTACAAGCATTTTGCCTGACGTGCCGGAGACCCGGCTGGAGCTCTGAGCCCGAAAACCGGACGCGGAGTGCACTACACTGCGAAATAGACGGGGATGACCGGGATGGCTGGAGCCTTGATAAAACGGCTGCTCGCAAAAATCGCGTTTTTAGCCCCCGGGGGTTACTCCCTCAGGCCTTGGCTTCACAGGATACGCGGGGTCCAGGTGGGAAGAAACGTCTGGATAAGCCAGTACGTCTACATAGACGAGGTCCATCCTGAAAACATCATCATCAAAGACAACGTCGGTATCGGGCTCAGGACCACCATATTCTCTCATTTCTATTGGGGCAAGTACGAGCCAGGCAAGAAAGTCGGCAAGGTAGTGATAGAAAAGAACGTCTACATAGGACCTCACTGCGTCATCCTGCACGATGTGACAATAGGCGAAGGAGCCGTGGTAGCAGCCGGCACCGTGGTGACGTCCAACGTGCCCCCCGGGGTCCTGTACGGATATCCCTCGCCCAAACCCCTAGCCAGGGTAACCCGCCCCCTTGTCCACGGCACCAGTCACAAGGACTTTCTTTTGGGCCTGCGAAAACTCTAGGGGTACCAAAGGCCGCTGCTTGTCCCACGGGGAAGGTGCCTTCGGCTTTTTCACGCAAGGGCTTGAACCCACCGGAGAGCGGCCGAATCAACGGGTTTTCCAGTGACACGGAATAGTTTCTACTACTGTCTGAAGCCGGTCATTCCCCGCTCCCTCCAGATCTTTCTCCGAAGGCGGATAGTTCTCGCCAGGCGGAAATCACTGGCCCATGTCTGGCCCATCGATCACGGTACAGGACACCCACCCCCGGGATGGGCCGGGTGGCCCGGCCGGAAGCGGTTCGCCCTGGTCCTGACCCACGACGTGGAAACGGCGGCTGGCTTGAGGAAGTGCCGGGACCTGGTGTTCATGGAAAAGGAGCTCGGCTTTCGCTCCTCTTTCTACTTTGTCCCGGAAAGGTGCGACGTGCCGGGCGGACTCCTCCACTACATCAGAAACCAGGGATTCGAGGTCGGTGTCCACGGCTTGAAGCACGACGGCAAGCTTTACAATTCCTGGGAGATGTTCTCGGAGCGGGCTTCGCGGATCAACGACTACCTGAGAGAGTGGGATGCCGTGGGTTTCCGTTCTCCCTCCATGCATCACAACCTGGAGTGGCTCCACGAGCTCGAAATCGAGTACGATGCCTCTACCTTCGACACGGATCCCTTCGAACCCCAGGCCGACGGTGTTCGGACGATATTCCCCTTCTTCGTGCACGGGGATTCGAGACAGAAAGGGTACGTGGAACTCCCCTACACGTTGCCGCAGGATTTCACCCTCTTCGTACTCATGAAGGAAAAAGGCATCGACATTTGGAGACGCAAGCTGGACTGGATCGCCTCCCGGGGGGGCATGGCCCTCGTGAACACGCACCCGGACTACATGAGCTTTGAAGCCGGTCAACTCGAAAGAGATGAGTACCCTGCGGATCTTTACATGGAGTTCCTCGAGTACGTCAGGGCCAATTACGGAGATTCGTTCTGGCACGTGCTTCCGAGGGAGATGGCTGGCTTCTGGGCGGAAGAAGTATCGAGGAAGAAATATCGAGAAGGATCGGAAACACGGTCCAACCAGGCATTCGTGGCAGGTTCATGAAGAAAGGGGTTTGCATGATTCTTTACTCCTGGTACCCGACTGATATGCGGGTGAGACGGGAGGCAGAGACACTCCAGAGAGACGGGAGGTTCGAGGTGACCGTCCTGGCTCTCAAGCAGTACAAAACCCCGCGGCAATACGGGATGAACGGGGTTTCGGTCAAAGAGCTCGACGTGGAGAAGTACACGGGCAGGAGCAGGCTGAAATACCTCGTCTCCTACCTGAGATTCATGTATCTTTCTTTTTTGAGGTGCGCGGTTCTTACCCTCCGGGGCAGGGTGCATGTCGTACACGTTCACAACATGCCGAATTTCCTCGTTTTCAGTGCCCTTCCGGCCAAGATCCTCGGCAAGAAGATAATCCTCGACATCCACGATTCCGTGCCGGAGACCTTCTTGGCAAAGTTCGGCGATTGCTCTGGAGCCCTCTTCAAACTCCTCTGCCTGGAGGAGAGGATCTGCTGCGCACTCGCGGACAGGGTCGTATGCGTGAATCACGTTCAACGGGCCGTGCTCGTCAGGAGGGGCATTCCCCGGAGCAAGACGTTCATAGCCATGAATTTCCCGGACGAAGCGCTTTTTGTTCCTGGGAAAAGGAAAGAGGTCCGGCGGGACCGGCCCGGGGCGTTCAGGATGGTCTACCACGGGACCATCACGGAGAGGCTTGGTATCGACCTGGGAATTCAGGCCGTCCACGGCCTGTCAGCAGCTATCCCCAAGCTGGAGTTTCATATCTGGGGAGGCGGGGATGTCGATTATGTGGCTTACTGTGTCGAGCTGGCGAGAAAGCTGGGGGTGGGTGACAGGATCTTTTTCAACCAGGTGGTCCCCATGGATATCCTCTGGGAGCGCATCAAGGGGATGGACCTGGGAGTGGTACTGAACAAGAAGAATGCTGCCACCGAGCTCATGCTCCCTGTCAAGCTGCTCGAATATGTGGCGCTCGGAGTCCCGGTTGTTGCTCCGCGGCTTAAGACGATTCAGTATTACTTCTCCAATGGTACGATATCCTATTTTGAACCAGGCAACCTTGACTCCCTGACAGGCGTTATTCTCCGCACCTGGAAAGACAGGTCACGGCGAAAGCGGCAGGCCCAGAGCGCCAAGTCCGTTCTGGAAAAGTACGGCTGGCATAAGCGGAGGCACGACTTTGTCTCGTTTTATGATTGCTTGGGACAGCGGCGCAAACCGTGAAGACGATATCAGGTGTCGTTGTATGTATCTTTTCGACCCGGCTCTCCCGAGAGAAGATCCGGGGTTCTGAACCAAACGCGGGGGGAGAATCGGTCATGTTGAATATCGCTCAGATCGGCGTAGGCTACTGGGGGCCGAATCTGCTCAGGAACCTCGTGGCCAACAAGAAATGCGAGGTGACAAGAGTCGCCGAGCTCTCAGAAGAAAGGCGTGAATACGTGAAAAGGCTCTATCCCGCAGTCGAGACCACCCGCGATGTTGATCGGGTTCTTGAGGACGGCAGGGTGGATGCCTTGGTCATCGCCACACCCGTGGCCACGCACTTCGAACTGGCCATGAAGGGCCTGGAAGCGGGCAAGCACGTCCTGGTGGAAAAACCCTTGGCCAGGACCGTGAAAGAGGTGGAGGAAATAGGCAAGCTGGCCCGAAGAAAGAACCGGGTCGCCATGGTGGGACACACCTTCCTCTTCAATGCTGCCGTTCGCTACGTGAAAGAGCTCATCGATTCGGGAGGGGTGGGTGAGGTGCGCTACATTTACAGCCAGAGGTTGAATCTCGGCCGCATCCGTTCAGACGTGGACGAACTTTGGAACTTCGCCCCCCATGACACCAGCATT